>JBDTTC010000079.1:0-8154 GCA_039930825.1 Arenimonas sp. | reverse complement strand
GATATGAAGATTCTCACTCTGCCATCGAAGCCTATTTAATTGAACAGCTTGGCGATACCGGTAGAAAAATTCATACGGGTCGTAGCCGCAATGATCAAGTATTGGTCGCCAGTCGTTTGTATTTGCGAGATGCTTTGCAGCAGCTAGTAGCGCACAACAAAAAAATTGCTGCAGTTGCTTTGCAGCGTGCGGAAACGGAAATGATGTTGCCGCTGCCAGGCTATACACATATGCAACGTGCCATGGTTAGCTCGGCAGGCATGTGGTGGTCCGGCTGGGCTGAAAGTTTTATTGACGATCTGGTGCTGGCGAAATCCAGTATTGATTGGATTAATGCCAATCCGCTTGGAAGCGGTTCCGGCTTCGGCGTGAATATGCCGCTTGATCGCGAACATACAACAAAGGCTTTGCAGTTTGATCGCGTGCAAGTAGCTGCCACATACGCACAACTCTCAAGGGGTAAATTCGAATTGCAGGCGCTTGCCGCTTTGTCGCAATCTTTACTCGATTTGCGAAGACTGGCCTGGGATTTGAGCTTGTTCACCAGCGCGGAATATTCTTTTATCGTACTACCGCCGGAATATACGACGGGCAGTTCGCTGATGCCCAATAAACGCAATCCGGATTTGATTGAATTATTACGTGCAAGCTATGCCGTTGTTGCCGGCGCGCGCATTGAAGTTGAATCCTTATTGTCATTGCCGTCGGGCTACCACCGCGATTTGCAGTTCAGCAAAGGCCCATTGTTACGTGCTTTCAATCATGGTTTGGCTGCGCTGGCCCTGGTGCCGGATTTGCTGGCTCGATTGCAATGGCAGCCGGATAAAATGCTAGCTGCAATTGAACCAGGCATGTTTGCGACTGATTGCGCGATGGAATTGGCAGCCAAGGGTGTTCCGTTCCGCGATGCCTATCAACAAGCGGCGAAAGCAACATTGCCAAGCTTTGGTGCGGATCCCGAAGCTAGCCTGAGTGCAAGGCTCTCATTGGGTGCGGCCGGAAATCCGGGCCTGGAAATACTGAAGATACGACTGCAGAAAATTATATAAAAGTATATTTAATCGCATCGGTTCGAGTGAATTTTACGAGTCGAATTACGGTACAGTATCTACAAGCGCATTTTTCGAGTTCGGTATGCACAGGATTTTGATATTTTCTTTCAAACTTTTTGTGCGGGCATTCCTGGCCTTTTTGTTGCTGCTTACCGTACTAAGCATTATCTATTGGGCTCCGGATCGTCCGGTAAGTGAACTGAAGGAGCGATGGGCGGCGCCGCCATCGCAATTTATTTCCATCGAAGACATGTCCGTACACGTGCGGGACGAAGGCCCACGCGATGATCCCACCCCGTTGCTATTGCTGCATGGCACTTCCTCCAGTTCGCATACTTGGGAAGCGGGTTAAGACATTACGATCGCAACAACGCGTGATCAGTGTCGATTTACCTGGCTATGGACTTACCGGCCCGTTTATCGATGACGATTATCGTCCATCGCATTACGCCCATTTTATTGCCGAATTGCTCGACAAGCTCGGTGTCAAACATGCCGTAGTCGTTGGGAATTCCTTCGGCGGGCAGGTAGCCCTGGATTTTGCTCTGGATGAACCTACTCGTGTCGACAAATTAATATTGATAGATGCGCTCGGTTATCCACGTAACTCGATTTCGGTACCCATTGGCTTCCGTGTTCGGAATGGTGGATTCCACCGTGAACGGTGGGATCTTTAAATGCCGCTTCAATAATTTCGTAGGCTGGAAGCGCCGCTCTTTGGCAATTCCACCACGGACGCCATGTGATTGGCGAGTTCAACAAACATCACAGCTTCGTTCAGAATGGTAGATTCCACCGTGAACGGTGGGATCCATCCGTCAGACGAATGCTGTTTCATTTCGTGACGTTTATCGGCAGGCGGCAAAAGCCATGTTACCGAGCTATGGCGCCGATCCCCATGTGAGTTTGCAAGCGCGGGTCTCACTTTGTGCTGCCGGCAATCCGAGTTTTGGAATATTAAAGAAACGCCTGCATGATCTGACATAATCTCTTGGCGAATTTATTTCATTTACGTAGGGGCCTTTGATGTCTTCATTGTTTGAATTGGCGAATCAGGCGCTTGAGACGCCTGATTTCCGTCGTGAAATACTTGCATCTGCTTTTGGAGAATTTACTCCTGAGCAAGAGCAGCGGTATCTTTCGCGACTTCATGACAATGACCGAATGCTGCACCATTGTCTGAATCATTTCGGCAATATAAATTTTTCTCTTAGTCATTATCTGGCGGTTACTATTCAGCAATACCGCATCGTTGAAAAAATAAAAAATGCGTTATTCCCTAAAAATCCAGATGCCATTAGTATGCTTGATTTTGCTTGCGGTTATGGACGCCTGCAAAGGCTGATGTCAATAAAGATAGATCCGGAATTATTATGGGTTTCAGAAATCAACGACACCGCGCTGGCTTATGTTGTAAAAACATTCGGAGTTAATGGCCTTGATTCCTGCGCCGATCCGGACCGCTTTTCGACTACCGAAAAATTTGACGTCATCTGGGTTGCCTCATTGTTCTCGCATTTACCCCGTCATTTGTTCAATGCCTGGCTTGAACGATTGGCTTCATTACTGAAGCCGACAGGTGTGCTTTGCTTCAGTGTTCACGATGAAAAATTACTGCCTAGCACAACAATCATGCCGGATTCGGGTTTTTACTATATCGAACAGAGCGAAGATGCAAATCTCGACGTCAGTATTTACGGTACCACCTATGTCAGTGAAAGTTTCGTTGCTGGAGCTATTACTGCGCTTGATGATTCTGCTTTTGGCTACCATTGCATCCCTAAGGGCTTGGCAAACGAACAGGATTTGTACATCGTAGCCAGGCACCGGCTGCGTGATTTGTCGCCGCTGAAGAATATCCGTCACGGCGCCTGGGGGTTTGTCGATAAGGTGTACTTTGAGCCCGATGGGGAGTTTTATCTCTATGGCTGGGCTGCCTCCATTGATGACGGCGTCGTGGATCATGTTGAAATAATGATTGGCGATGATGTTCACTGCTGCCCCGCGAATTTGTTGCGTAGCGATGTTGTCGAGGTATTGAAGGATCCGCGACTACTCAATTCGGGCTGGGAGATAAGGCTTAGACTAGCGCCTGCCGAGCATCACTTTGCCGCAGTAACGGTTGTAAGCAAGAGGGGAGAGCGTTCGCTTGTGTATGCTGGTTTTATTACCGAAGGCCGATTCAGTATTTAAGTAGGCAGTCTGGTCATACGATAGTTCTATTTTGTGATATTTCCGCTTAATCGAGCGAATAATGGATGTGGCCGTTGATTATTGCTGCAAGCCTGATGTTCGGTGAAGTGATGACTTTGTCCGAAAGGTCTGATCTGGCTGAGCAAGGCTGGAAAAATCGCCGAAAACCGGTATTCCGTGACTTTGTACATGTAGATAAAATAGGCCAAAACGCTAAGCTGGTAGAATACTCAACGATCATCATTTCGGGGAACAATGCATGTCACATTTGATAAACATTTTTTTGGAACCGGGTAAAGTCTTTGCCGAATTAAAGGAAAAGCCCACTTTTATCGTGCCATTAATGGTAGTGATGGTCGCGACGATTGCCATGACTTTCCTGTATTTCATGAAAGTGGACAGCTCATGGTTTATCGACCATACCTTGCTGGCAAGTGGCAAGGAGATGTCGGCATCTGAAATGGCGCAAGCCAAGAGTTTTATGCCTGGCGCAAAAATGATGGGCTATATTTCAATCATCACCATTCCCATTGGTACGGCATTCATCGTGGCTCTTCTTGCCCTGTATTATTTGCTGGCCGGAAAAATTGCGGGATCGACAGTAGGTTTTAAGCATGCACTAAGCCTGACCTGTTGGAGCAGCATGCCTACGTTGCTGGGGGCGATTGTAGTGCTGGTAGGCGTGATCATGATGTCGCCACAAACCAGTATTGAATCCTTGGGCTTAACCCATCTTGATCCATTGTTACTGCAATTGCCTATCGACAGCCCGTGGAAAAAACTGGCCACCTCGTTTGACCTGTTGAGTTTCTGGAATATTTTTCTAGTGGCACTGGGTTGGAAAATCTGGGGGAAAACCAGTTGGGTCGAAGGCATTATTGTTGCCATTATTCCGATCGTTATAATTTACGGCTGTTTTGCATTGCTCGCATTGATTTAAAACATTAGAGATTTCAAAAAATGAAGTTCAATAAAAAGTGGATTGCCGCAGGCATAGTGCTGGCCGTAATTGCCTTGCCGATCATTATCGGCAAGAGCAAGGGTGATAAAGGCATAGAAGTCGATATCGCGCAGGCAGGCTTGCATGAAATTCGTCCAACGATTCTCGCCTCGGGTGTATTGGCTTATCGCACGGAGGTGAATCTGACTTCCGAACTAGTCGCCAAGGTCCGTTCAATTGAAGTGGAAGAAGGCGATGTCGTCAAAGAAGGCCAGTTGCTGATGCGGCTTGATCCTGAAACCTATCGCAATGCCATTGACCGCGAAGAAGCCAGCAAGCGCCAAGGTGAAATCAGCATTCAACGTCAGCGCGTGACTTTGCAATTGAAAGCTACGCAGTTTGAGCGGAGCAAGAAAATGCTGGCAGCGCAAATGATTGATAAAAATCGTTACGATGAAGATAAAAATCAATTTGAATTGGCGCAGGTGGAATTGAAAAGCAGCGAAGAAGCCTTGCGTCGTGCCAATGCGGTATTGAGTGAAGCGCGTGAGCAAATGCTGAAAACCGATATCCGTGCGCCAATCAGCGGGAAAATTGTTTCATTGCCGATTAAAGTTGGCGAAACCGCAATTCCTTCGACCTCATCCTTGGCCGGTGCCCAGCTAATGAAAATTGCGGATACTGCCGCGATTCAAGCTGAACTAAAAGTTGATGAAGCCGATATTGCCAAAATCGTGATTGGACAGAAAACCGATGTTTTTGCAGCTGCATATCCTGAAACGGCTCTAGTCGGCAAAGTGGAAAAAATTGCGCTGGCACCTTCGATTGAAGGGCAGGGCCGTGCCTATAAAGTCACAGTTTCGCTGGTGGATCAACCGAAGTTGTCATTGCGTTCGGGTATGAGCGCACGTGCGAATATTTTTCTCAGCGATGGCAGTAAAAAATTGGCCGTACCGGTGGAAGCGGTTAATACAGAAACCGATGAAGAAGATCTGACCAAATTCACGCAATTTATTTGGGTTGAAAAAGACGGTCAAGCTAAAAAAGCAGTTGTTTCGGTAGGTGATTCCGATGATAGCTGGCAGGCGATTACCAAAGGCTTGAGCTCAGGTGAAAAAGTCATTGTCGGCCCAGCCAAAACGCTTCGTCAGTTAAGGGAAAATGACCGCGTAAAACAAATGTCGAAAGAAGCGAAGAAAGGCGCTGAAGAAGAAAGCAAAAAATGATGATCTCGCTGACCAATATCATCAAACGCTACAAGATGGGCGAGGATGAATTTATGGCACTTGCCGGTGTCGATCTCTCCATCGAGCGTAATGAATATGTTGCGCTTATTGGTCCATCGGGCTCGGGTAAATCGACCTTGATGAATTTGCTCGGTTGTTTGGATACGCCCAGCGAGGGTAAATACGTACTCAATGGTCGCGACACTTCCACCATGAACGATAATGAATTGGCGAAAGTGCGTAATCAGGAAATCGGTTTCATTTTCCAGAGCTTTCATTTGTTACCCAGAATGTCGGTATTGCACAACGTCATGCAGCCTTTGGTGTATCGCGGTATAGCATCGGCTGAGCGCGTCAAAATGGCGACGCAGGCTTTGGATAAAGTTGGCTTGAGTCACCGCATGGGGCACCGACCGAATCAGCTTTCCGGTGGTCAGCGCCAACGTGTAGCGGTTGCTCGTGCCCTGGTTGGCAATCCTTCTATTTTGTTGGCCGATGAACCGACCGGTAATCTCGATTCGAAAACATCAGAAGAAATCATGGCGCTTTTCGATGAACTACATCAACAAGGGCAAACAGTTATTGTTGTGACACATGAACCCGATATCGCTGCACATTGCCACAGAACCATTAGAGTAAGCGACGGAAAAATCGTGCAGGACAGCATCAATCCGGCAAGGGTGAAAAAATAATGTACGCATTTCTGGAAGCATTCCGCGCGGCAATGTCGAGCCTGATGGCGAACCGCATGCGCAGTTTTCTGACCACACTCGGTATTCTTATCGGCACCGGTTCGGTAATTGCGGTGGTATCGTTGGTGCAGGGGTTTTCTGAGTCGATTAAAAGCCAGTTCGCCGATGTCGGAGGTAGCACCATGACCTTGCAAGCGGTGAATGACAATGAAAATTACCGTACTGGTAAGTTGAACAATATTACTTTTGAGGATATTGATGCCTTACGTTATCGCGTGCCCGGCGTGGGTGCGGTTGCACCAATCTTGGCAGTGCAAACGGCTGGAGCGAGTTATAAGGGCCGTACAGCGTCACCGCAACTCATAGCGACTACTTCGGAGTTTCAACAAACGCGTTCAAATTTTCCGGAGATTGGGCGTTTTATCGTGGAAAGTGATAACAAAGGTCGGCGTCGTGTTGCGGTGATCGGCGCACAAATGCGCGATGATCTGAAAATGCCGGAAAATCCAGTGGGTGAATATTTCCGCTTCGGCAATGAATGGTTCAAAGTCATTGGCATGATGGAAAAACAGGGCGAAATACTCGGCTTTAGTCAGGACAATTACGCCGTGATTCCATTCGATGTGGGACGTGCCTTGATGGGCAACAATAACCAGCTGTTTATTTCCGCTTCGTTCACCGTGCAGAAATTGGAAGAGGCCGAGCAGGTCCGTGAACGCGTGAAGCGAGCCATTCGTATTTCGCGTAAACTCAAGCCCGGTCAGGAAAACGATTTCAAAGTCGAAGCGGCTGATACGTTCATCAAGCAATTCGACAAGATCACTGCTACGGCTACTGCCGTGCTTGGCGGTATCGTCGGTATTTCATTATTGGTCGGCGGTATCGGCATAATGAACATCATGTTGGTGTCTGTCACCGAGCGCACGCGCGAAATCGGAATCCTGAAAGCACTCGGTGCCACCCGTCGCGATATTCTTATTCAATTCCTGCTGGAAGCAGGCTTGCTCGCTTTGTTGGGCGGCATTATCGGCATCGTGCTCGGCTATCTGGTGGGTATCGGTATTGCTTCAATGATTCCTGGCTTTCCGCCTGCACAGGCACCGTTATGGGTGGTAATCGCGGCTGCCGGTTTCTCGGCGTTAGTCGGTGTGATTTTCGGCATCATGCCGGCGTCGAAAGCCGCAGCTTTGGATCCGATTGAAGCCTTGAGATACGAGTAGGGTGGAACCGTCGCCCTTTGGCGTTTCCACCAAATTTGAGATTAGTAGGGTGGAACCGCCGCCTTTTGGCGATTCCACCAATGCTTGCGATTCGCATAAAGCATCTTCGCTTCGTTCGGCATGGTGGATTCCACCTTGGCAGGTGGGATCCACCCTACGGTTTTAATACGGCCCGATATTTCCGGCTGCAGGGAACCCGCGTTCCGTCTTTCATCAAAATTCTAGCGTCACCGGTTTCCAGCGGCTCGATTTCGCTGATGAAATCCAGATTCACCATATAACTGCGATGCACGCGAACGAATTTGCCCGGGTCCATGCGTGGCTCGATGCTGGCCATCGTGCTGCGAAGCGGATAATCGCGCGAGTGCAGATGCAAATTCACGTAATTGCCCGAAGCCTGCAGATATTCGACATCGTTGGCGGCGATCAGGAATTCCTTGCCCAGTTTTCTGACCAGGAAGCGTTCAGGACGTTCGACCGGCTCCAGTGCCGGACCATCTTCGGGTGCATCGAGCAAGCGAACTTCGCCTTGAAGATGCAATAACAAAAGGCGATAGAAATATACCGTCAGCAACACGCCGGTATAGGTGCGCCAGTCTTTCAGATATTCATAGAAAAACTCTAGCGGTAGATTGCCGAAATCATAGTGTTGGCCTTGGGTGGCATAGGCTAATTTCCGCAAGACCACCATGCCTGTTACATGCAGTAGGCAGTAGCCGATCGTACCGAGGATATGGGCAGGCAGTGCGCGACGCCAGTTTTCTATTTGCAATGGAAAGCGGCGCTCAAAGGCGATGACCGCGGGTACCAATGCCAGGTGAATCAGACTGC
>JBDTTC010000078.1:0-2436 GCA_039930825.1 Arenimonas sp. | reverse complement strand
GGTCGTTTGCCACTGCTGGTGTTTGCTGCCAGTGTGAATTGGCTAACCAGCAATAAGCCACCGCCGGTGTCCTGTAGTGAAAGATTCATCTTGTCCTGCGAGTCACCGAATATCCGATAGCTCAGCAGGCGTTCGCACATGCGCTGGATGCGGTTTTCATCATCACCGGGTTGTACGGCAATAAAGGCGAGCAGGCCGGTATCAATCGCACCGACGATTTCTTTATCGACTTCAACACTGGCTTCTGACACACGCTGGATAAGAGCAATCATATCTGCATGCTGCCAGAGTAGTTAAATATTGGTCAATGCAGACCTGTCCCGTTTAGACTCCGCAGTATGAAAGCATCGGCCTGGTTCGGGCATTTTTTATTTTTCCTGGCTGCGCTTGTCGGCCGTCTGCCATTATCCTGGCAGCGCCGGCTTGGCGAGATATCAGGTTCCGTTTTATATCGCTTCAATACCCGTGAAGTAAGGGTCGCACGCGTGAATTCCGGCTTTGCTCATCTGGCAGACGCCGATCAGGTGGAAAATCTGGTCAAGGACGTGATGCGCTCAAGCGGTCGTAATCTTTTTGAAACCTTGCGGGTTTGGACGCGTTCACAAAAAGATAATCTGGCTTTGATAAAAAACGTGCATGGTCTTGACCGCTTGCAAGCAGCAAGGTCGCAAGGCAGGGGGCTGATCATTGCTGCTCCGCATTATGGCAACTGGGAGTTGTTGATCGAATACATGGCGTCGCTGGATACGTTTGCATTGGTCTATCGTGTACCTGAAGAAGCATGGGGTGATATTTTTTTACGGCGTGCTCGCGGTGGCGAAAATGTCGTGCTCGTACCGGCTGAAACCAATGCGATGCGGCCCTTGTGGAAAACCCTGCAAACCGGAGGCATTGTCGGCATTACTCCGGATCAGCAACCCAAGTTCGGCGGTGGCGAATTTGTTCCGTTTTTCGGCAAGCAGGCATTGACGCTTAGCCTGATTCCGAAATTGGCCGAGCGTAGCCAGGCACCTGTTGTTTTTGCCTATGCCGAGGCAACATCGGAAGGTTTTGATCTGTTTTTTGAAACTGCGGATGCTGCCATTCATGACAAGGATTTGTTGCTCGCATCCAGGGCAATGAATGCACAGGTGGAAGCGATTGCCAGGCGTGATCTCCGACAGTATCAATGGACTTACAAACGCTACTCGCGAAGGCCGTCCGGAAGTGGCGAAAAAAATCCATATAAACAGGCGCTGCGGTGAAAAAATGAATTCAGAAGTTACCAAGGAAATTCCGGCGCTCGATCCCATGAAGGGATGGCAGCCATTGGCGCCTGGAGCATGCAATGTTTTTATCGCACTGGCGTTTGCATGGACTTTTACGATAGCGTTGGTACCGACTAGTATTTTTGCAATTGCAGAAGACGATTCGCCGTGGCTTTATTTTTTCGGAGCGCTTGCATTGGCGTTGATGGTGGCGAGTGCTGCAGCGTTCGTAGCATTCAAACGTTGGCGCAATACCTACTGGAAGTTGGACGATGAAGCATTGCATGTTCGTCGCGGAAAAATGTGGTTCAAGCAAATTTGCCTGCCGCGTTCGCGTGTGCAGCATCTGGATTTTGAACGCGGCCCGCTTGAGCGCCGTTATGGTCTTGCGACTCTGGTCGTGCATACGGCTGGTAGCCACGAGCGTGCGTTGAGGCAATCCGGTCTGTTGCTTGCGGATGCGGAATATTTGCGCGATGCACTGGTTCCGAAAGATCGCCGTCATGACGAATAATCAGGAAGATTCCGGCACGCCTGCGCCTCTACCGGTAACTGAAACGCAGCGCCGTCTGCATCCATTGTCGTGGCTATTTGTCCTGCTCGTACAGCTCAGGCAGTTTGCATTCCCTTTGCTTGCCTTGCTTGTTACGGGACGCAGCGACCGTTATGAATTATTGCCATTGATCGGTGTGGCTGCGCTGGCGGTATATTCGATATTCCAGTATTTCACCTACCATTACCGCGTACTGGACAACGAGCTGATTGTTAGAAGTGGCGTGTTCCAGAAAAGCGTACGGCATATTCCTTTCAGCCGGATACAGAATGTATCTATTACGCAAAACGTCCTGCACCGTCTTTTCAATGTTGCGGAAGTAAAACTGGACGCCGCCGGCGGCGTGAAGCCCGAAGCGCAAATGCGGGTTTTGAATATTGCCGATGCACACGAACTGGAAGAACTGATTCGCGGCCATGCCAATCTCGCCGCGACTAGCGACAAAAATGAAACGTCGTCAACACAGGTCGAGATACTTCATCAATTGCCACTTATCGATGTGGTGAAAGTTGGCCTTATCAATAATCGAGGCATGATCGTGATTGGTGCTGGCGTGGGCGTGTTGTCCCAGACTGCCGGTGATGTAGTGGGAAAGCTGCTGAACTCCGTCGTCTAAACGCATCAGCATGATGTTAA
>JBDTTC010000077.1:0-7797 GCA_039930825.1 Arenimonas sp. | reverse complement strand
TTTTTCGTAGGAAGTTTTGTAGTCAAGCAGATGTGCAATACCGAAATACAGGCCGCCACGTCTGGTGAATACTTCGTGGCGTATGGAGGTATCGGTTTCGTAAGGGTATGGATGCTTATTGGCATAGGCTTCGGCGAATACAACACTAACCTGCATCGGGCCACCGGTATGTACTGGATTAGCCCGCGCCAACAAGCGTTTGCCCATCGGCACGGAGGCGATCATCTCCTCAAATAAGTCACTTAATTCTTTTTCGGTCTTTGCAGAATTAATTCGTGTTTGCCAGTTTTCACCATTGGGCGAATTCAGTTGTAATGCACCATGTACGGCAAATAAAGGTAGGTGATAACGCGCCGCCCGTGCATCGATTTCTTTCAATGCAATCGGCCCAAGATTCGGCACGCTCGGGTTGGCGTCGAAAGTAGATTCTTGTTCGGTCACAGCCAATACCGAGCACACGTTTTCCGGCGATGCTTCGATCTTCATTGCAGTGAATGCATATTGAATGTCGGCCGCCCAGTCGCCGCGATCCTTTACCCTGGCGGGAATTAAATTCGTAATCTGTGCGCGTATATCTTCCGGAGTGGGTTGGTCACTTTCGCAAGCGGTGAGCAATAGGGCAATAAAAAATAACGGGATGCGCCAGCTGGATAGGTTCATGGGCGCCACTTTAACAAAGCGCTGGCAACATTGCGTATTACCAGCATTGGGAAATGCTTTGGCCATGATTAATAAACCGAAAGTATTGAATTTGCAGATTTATCGGTTGTGGAGGCTGTTCACAGGCTAGGTTACTTAGCGACCAAATTCATCGTAGTGCTTATCTGCGTATTTTTCATACCTGTTGAGCAGTGCAATATTGGCCTTCTCAAGTTCGGTAAGCTGATCTTTAACATCGTTCGTGAACGGGACATACCAATCATAGGATTCAAACATTATGCGTAAGTCTTTGCCCTTGAATGAATAACCATGCCTTGCAAATATTAGATTGCGAATGACACGAATTTGCGGCCGGGTTAGGTTTTCGACATCCTTGCTTTTCAACTTGTCGACCGATGGATTTTTTTCGAAACCGTTCTCGCCAAGCGCGACGAAGTCATTGGTTTTTTCATCTTGAGCGAGTTCTGGATTGTATTCAAACTTCGTTCTAACTAGGTCAAATTCTTTCGGAACTGCGTTGTCAGTTTTGGCTGTCCAATTGCCACGAAGACGTGTCGAGTTCAGAGTCATATCAAAGCTGCCATCAGTGGGTTCATCGCCGGGTTCCTTGCCAAGGAGATGTAAGCCGTTTTCAACAGGCTCCCACGTACCTGTGATTAAGCGTTGATTTCCCGCAGCAATACTATGCGCGCTGAAGGTTTTGTCATCGTTAAACTCGTCAATAGCAATACTCAAACGATTCGGGCTAATGAAGCTGTAATACCCATACAGAGCGTCTCTATAAACATATTTCCTGAGTTCTGTCGGAATATCCTTATATTCGAAAGTCATGTCGTCACCGTGTTTTACGGTCCATTTTTCATAGTCGGCTTTCGCCTTGTTAAATTCAGAATTTGGTTCGAATTTGCCGGTAAAAAATCCGGTTTTTTCAAATTGTTCAGTCGGTATGGCTACAGGTGCCGGAGTGTCAACAGCGGTTGCACTAGGGCTTGTTTCGGTCACTGCGCCACTGGTGGTCAGCGTAGTTTCTTCAGCTTTCTTTCCGCAGGCGGTCAGCATGATGCCTGAAATTACGGCTAAACTGATTGCCAGTGTTTTCAATGTCGATGTGCTCATGAACGGACTCCGTGAACGATATCTACCGATAATAAGGTACTTCGGCCTGGTTGTTCTGGCTATTTTCTGCTATTTGATGCTGCAGATTATCTTGCGTTATGTAAGCTTCGATACCGATGCAAGCTTCCTGCAAATAAAGCAGGACTATATCGGGAATAAGGTTTGGCTTACGGCCTTTTACGTGCATGTATTTTCCAGCCTGTTTGCACTGCTGGCTGGGCTCACACAATTTTCGAAAAAAATTCGCTCGTATTACCCGAGAGTCCACCGTTGGGTTGGGCGAATTTATGTGCTCGATATTTTGCTGGTTACGGGTCCCGCAGGTTTATTGATGTCGTTTTACGCCAATGGTGGCCTTGGTTCGCGATTGGCATTTTTAATTTTGTCGATCTTATGGTGGTACGTCACATTACAGGCTTGGCGTGCGGCAGTTGCACGCGATTTTGCAAGGCATCGTGCGTTCATGCTGCGAAGTTATGCATTGACCCTGTCCGCGATTACTTTGCGATTGTGGAAACTGGGCATGGCACATTATTTCGGATTGCCGCCGATGGAGATTTATCGTGTGGCGGCCTGGTTGGGCTTTGTGCCGAATTACTTGTTGGTTGAGATTTATCTGTATCGCGTTCGGATCGGCAAGACATTGGGATAGGCTGAATGACACAAATAAAAACCGCCTGGTTTCCCAAGCGGTTTTTTTGAATTATTTGCGTCCGCGGAGTCTAGCTACGCGACGTCTATGACGTGCTCGTTTCATTGCGATGGCCTTGCAGGGGTTTATGAAGGCGCTATTGTCACACATTAGCCATCTTGAGACTGCTTTTTTTGCCGCTAAGTACCTGAAAGCCAAGTACTTAGCGATATTTGTCTATTTTCCAGCGCCTTTGCCAGCCTCGATTTCAGCCCAAACGCGCAATATATTGCCACCGAGTATCTTGCTAATGGCCTCATCCTTGTAACCACGGGTCTGCAAGCCTGCGACCAGATTTGGATAATCTTCGACAGTTTTCAAACCGTCAGGTAGTGCGCCGCTAACGCCATCAAAATCGGAGCCTATGCCGACATGATCGATACCGATGAGCTTCACGGCATAATCGATTTGGTCAAGCACCGCATCAATGCTAGTCGATGGCGTTGGGTGGTTTGCATCCCAAGCTTTGTCGAATGCAGCTTCGTCTTCCAGTGGCTTGCCTGCCGCTTTGGCTTCGGTGTTGCGTTTGGTTAATGCGGCAGACTCATCAAAATAGCTTTGTAAATCGGCGGCCGATTTTGGATTGACAAACCCGATACCGAACGTGAGTTGCACGACGCCGCCTTTTTTTGCAATCGCTTTGGCGAGTTCATCACTCAGGTTACGCTCGAAGCCCGGCGTGAAATGGCGAAAGCCCGAATGGCTGGCAATGACCGGCACGCGGCTTACTCGGAGCGCATCGATAACGGCTTCATCCGACACGTGTGAAACATCCACCATAATGCCGAGTCGGTTCATTTCCGCGACTACTTTTTCGCCGAACGGACTAAGCCCGTTCCATTGATGAATGCGGCTATATGAGGAATCGGCGATGCGGTTACTCGCGCTATGGGCGAGGGTGATGTAACGAATGCCACGTGCATAGAATTTTTCCAGTTGGGAAAGATCGTCGCCAATCGGCGCACCGTTTTCCATGCCGTAGGCAAGTAATACGTGACCACTGGCTTTCAATCTTTCTATGTCGCGGGGTGAAGTGAGAATTGCAAATTTATCGGGATGCCGCTGCACCAGTGCTTCAATGGAGTCGATTTGCATATTCGCTACTTGTCTCGCTTTACCTTGCTGATCTTCACCTGGGGAGGTGTATATCGACATGAAGGCAACATTTAGCCCACCCGAATGGGCTTTCGGATAATCGAATTCCCGGTCAGTTGCGACACCCAGATCACGCCATTCCTTTAGCAACTCGGTAGGTGCATCGATATGGGTATCAACAATAATGGCCGATTGCGCAAGTTGGTTTGCATCGGCAGCAAACGCGTTGCCGGAAACCAGCAAGCTGGCGATTAGTACTGAAAGTAACTTTTTCATGCGGATTCCCAAGAAAATAGAAAATATGAGTATTTACGATGCTGTTGTTGCTTCTTTTTTCGATGATTCAAGGCTTGCCGTTTGGTTTCTGCCAGCATGTTTGGCGCGATAAAGTGCGCGGTCTGCCACTTCCAGCCATTCACGCAAACCGAGTTCGTTACCAGGTTGTGCGATACCGATACTGATCGAACATTGCAATTCGGGTGCGTAACTAAAATTCACATTTTCAACCGCACTACGAATTTTTTCTGCGATCGCTTCCGCTTCATGCAACTGCACCGGCAACACCACGGCAAACTCGTCGCCACCTAATCGACCGGCATGACTATCGGCAGGCAGATAACTCTGGATCAATTCGGCAATGCCACGCAACACGTCGTCGCCGACGGCATGGCCATGGCAGTCATTGATGTCCTTGAATTGGTCAACATCGAGCAACATCACTGTGACATGGCCGCCATTAGCTCGATGTTGCTGCAACAGATGTTCGGCGAGCGTTTGCCAGTGTCCACGACTACCAAGTCCGGTAAGTGTATCGATACGACTGAGTTGTTCGAGTTTCAGATTCTGCTGCTGCACTTTACGCACGAGGCTGTAGCTGCTTAGGCTTACAGCGATGGTGTGGATAATCAGAATAGGCAGTGTCGCCAAGATCACTGTCATACTGGTGTAAGGCTGAAACGCAAAACCGGTTAGCAGGCTGCCTGCAAGTAAGGCCAAAAACATGCCGGGTAGGGAGCGCAGCCACAAACCGCGAACGCCAGCGTTGATCTTGTCCGACATAACTACGGCCAATAACACCGCCGTTGGCAGCGCATTGAAATGCATCAATGGCACCCAACTGCCAGCAATAAAAGAATCGAATACGAAATTTTTCAGTTCCCTGCGAAAAGGGTCGCGGCTGCGATGGGCAAGGAAATAAGCGAAATGCGGCCATATTAGGCAGGTGAAAACCATCCATAGCCAGCTGGCGGCTGAGGATTGCAGTTCCCACATGACGGCGCTGACTGACAGCCCGGCCAAACTCATTCCAAGGACACGCAAACCATAGGTTCGCTTTGGAAGATGCTTGAGTCTAGCGGTATGGTCAATCTTGCTTGTCGCGGTCATGCCATCGTCCCCTACGATGAGGTGGCAATCATAGCTGATAGCGTGTGAAGACGAGACCTGGCCTACTTATTGACGCCTTACCCACCAGAAGAATCCTATGAGCCCAAGCAATACCGAAATGCCTATCATCTTGAATATGCCGAAACGGGAAGCTTGGCCAGGCAAGGTACTGCGGTCGAAATCACCGTAAAAGAGTCGCGCGCGAATCGCTTTCGGCTCAAGGTTTTTTCTGCTGTTTAGCGTCAATGACACTGCAGCCGTACCTAGCGGCAACGAGTAGCTATGAAATTCACGGCCAACCCAAACCGCTTCGGGCGCACCATTGATCTTGATCGCACTCTCGCCCATAAAGGCAGTGCGTATGCCCACGACACTGTCGCCGATAGGAATGCTGCAGGGATCGCCCGATTCTTCCTGTGCGCATTCAATGCCAATGTCGATAATGGCTTCGCCGTCTTCGTCATCAGGGCGTGTTGCTGCGTAATCAATGAGCAAAGTTACTGGGCCCTTCGTGGGGTCTACCTTGAAATCGCCCAGTCCCAGGTTGCTCCATTCGCCTGCCTGAGCCTGAACTTCTTTACCAGTCCAGGTTTTATCCAACATGATTTCGAGCGGCTTTTCAGGGTCCTTGCTTTCCAACGCCATCGGTAATGCGCTTGAGTCGGCAAAGGCGTTGAACGATAGCGAAAATAAAAATGTAAGCGCGAAAATTGAATGATGTGTCACTGATGCTTTGGTCATTGTCGGATTGTCTATGTTGTGGGTATGGAGTTATTCAATAACGCGCCAACCGCCGGGGCCGTCGAAGACCATTACTTCGCCATCGAGCATTTCAGGTGTTTTCTTGACGGGTGGGTAGCTGACCATCATCGAAACCTTGCAAGTGTAGGCATAATTGCCGCCAGTACAGCTGTGTTTGCTGAGTGTGTGTAACTTCAGCTTGAACGTAATGTTCTGGAATGCGCCTGCATTACCCATGTTGATTTTGATGCCACCTCGGTCGTTTGCATGTTCAAGCTGGTCCTTAACGGCGCCGAAAAGATCGTCGTTGCTTGGTTCGCCCCCACGAATATGACAACTGGTTGCCAGCAGTAAAATTCCCAATAGGCCTGCTGTTCTTGCCGTATTTTTCATTGGCTTATGCCATTTGCCGGACGCGCTAGCGCGCATTGGTCAAGATACTAGCAAATCAATAATGCAATCGTCAGCTTCCTTAGGCACAGCTTTTGGGGCGCGGTGCTAAAATGCCCAAACTTCCTAGAATACTGTGCCGGCATGTCACTGCGAATCAACGATATCAAATTACCGCTCGATCACAGCGAAACTGATTTAAGCAAGGCAGTGCTTGAGACGCTCGGTATTTCTGCTGCTGATTTGCTGGAAGTTAACGTGTACAAACGTGCTTATGATGCCCGGAAAAAATCGGCCATCTGCCTGATTTACAATCTTGATGTGTTATTGAGTACCGAGGCAGAAAAAGCCGTGCTGGACCAATTCTCCGGTTCGGGAAAAGTCCTGCCGAGTCCTGACACCACATATAAATTTGTAGCAAAAGCGAATGCCGATTTCCCGAATGCGGAGCAACAACGGCCAATCGTAATCGGATTCGGTCCTTGCGGCATTCTGGCGGCATTGGTACTAGCGCAAATGGGTTTGAAGCCAATCGTGCTGGAACGTGGACAGGACGTTCGCGTCCGCACCCAGGACACTTGGGGCCTGTGGCGTAAAAGTACGCTCAATACCGAGAGCAATGTCCAGTTTGGTGAAGGCGGTGCCGGTACGTTTTCCGACGGTAAACTTTACAGTCAGATAAAAGACAAATTTCACTATGGTCGCAAAGTATTGACCGAGTTCGTGAAAGCTGGCGCGCCGGAAGAAATCCTGTATGTGAGCAAACCGCATATCGGCACTTTTAAATTAGTGACGATGGTGGAAAAAATGCGGGCTGAAATTATTTCGCTGGGTGGTGAGATACGTTTTGGCGAACGAGTTGAAAAACTGCATATCGAAAATGGTCAAACGACCGGCGTTACGGTGGCGTCCGGTGAAATCCTATACAGCCGGCATATTGTGTTGGCGATTGGCCACAGTGCCCGCGACACTTTCCAGATGTTGTTCGATAGTGGCGTTTATATAGAACCAAAACCGTTTTCGATTGGGTTCCGTATTGAGCACCCACAATCGGTGATTGATCAGGCTCGATTCGGAAATTTTGCCGGTAATCCGATTCTTGGTGCAGCGGATTACAAACTCGTGCATCACTGCAAGAATGGTCGCAGTGTTTATAGCTTCTGCATGTGTCCGGGTGGTACGGTGGTAGCAGCCACATCGGAAGTCGGGCGTGTCGTCACCAATGGCATGAGCCAGTATTCACGAAATGAACGCAATGCTAATTCGGCTATCGTGGTCGGTATCGATCCCGAAAAAGACTATCCTGGCGACGCACTGGCTGGCATCGATCTGCAAAGAAAACTTGAAGAGCGTGCTTATGAAGTGGGCGGAAAAAATTATGACGCACCGGCGCAGCTCGTGGGTGATTTCATGCGCGATCAAGCGTCAACAGTATTAGGAAGC
The DNA here is from genome assembly GCA_039930825.1 of Arenimonas sp. Lineage (GTDB taxonomy): Bacteria > Pseudomonadota > Gammaproteobacteria > Xanthomonadales > Xanthomonadaceae > Arenimonas. Next base: position 275 of record JBDTTC010000077.1, on the reverse strand, counting down.
GTGATTCCGTCTTATAAGCCCGGCATTAAGCTTTGCAATCTTGCAGAAGTCGTTCCTGCTTTTGTTATCGCTGCGATTCGCGAAGCTATTCCAGAATTCAATAAACAGATTCAGGGCTTTTCGATGAATGATGCCATGCTGACTGCGGTTGAAACACGCACATCGTCCCCAATTTGTATCAAGCGCAATGACTCCATGCAGAGCATTAACACGCTTGGCTTGTATCCCGGTGGTGAAGGTGCCGGATATGCCGGCGGTATTTTGTCGGCAGCCGT
>JBDTTC010000076.1:0-4830 GCA_039930825.1 Arenimonas sp. | reverse complement strand
GTACGGTTAATAAGTCAGGGGCTTCGGGTTTTTTCTCGGTGACAAAATAAGTATCACCTTGCTCTCTTAGTGTTTCGTCCTCGATATGTAAACGAACCACTTCCCAATAGTCCCTTATAAAATTGAAATGTGTGAAATCAAGAAAAGTGAATGGAAGGAATAAAAGTGGCTGAACTCGCTCCAGTTCAATTCGAACAAGATGATGCTGAAGGACCTCGAAATATTCGATATTCAAGGCATGCATATGGTTGTAATTGGAGACATTGGAAGTTTTGGCGTCAATGCCCTCAGCTTGTGCATCTTCGACAACCACAGTGGACCACAAGGAACGCACCACCGATGCATTCTGACTGGTGCTCAAGGCAATGCGCTGTTGTACATCTGCAACGATATTACGATTGCCGCCAGTGTCCGCTTCAATCATGCCGAGTGCTTGCGATCCGCTGTAAACCAATCCACCTGCGGCAACCCCTGCTCCAGCACCAATCGCGGCGCCCACAATGGTGCCGCCGATAGGCTCGACGAGTGTACCGACAATACCGCCTGCAATACCCCCGACAACGGCACCCGCAGCTACAAAACTAGCGGCCGTTACTGATGTATTTGCTTCCGTCTGCGTCCTGCCTGCCTGATGCTCGCGGGCAACTGCCGTCGTAATTTCTTCTAGCGCACGGTTTTGAACGAATTCTGCAGAAAGCTGTTCACGGGTGTTGGTGCGTTCATTTCTAGATGCCAGCTGACGGCGACGCCAGTTCACCATGGCAATATTTCGCGATTCCCCCGGTGCAAGGGAGACACTATGAACCACTTCACCCAGATGCGTACCTAAATTTATCCAGCGCTGACGGTGATCACACATATAGCCAAGATGCACAACGGGGCAATTCATGGTTTCAAAAATATCGGTCAGCACACCGGAGTTTTTGATGCTGCCACCAATAGGTAATGCCACGATGCAATCTTTGTGAGCCTTGATATTCAAATGGCGAAGATCAAGATCACGAACGAAGGTAGTAAATTTAACGCTGCTTGCAATCGACCCCACCATTCCTGGCATAAGCTGTGCGGGCGCCGATGGACGTTCGCGAAATCCGTTGTCCTGCAATGAAGCTAATACTATTTCATCTGCTTCATTTCCAAGCTGGGATAAATCGCCAATTGTTTTGACACCCAAACTCGTGAATGCTTTCAATTGTTCATCGGTTATTGCTTGCAATGCGCTGATCGGCCAAGCCACCGCTTCGGCTGCATCTTTTGATGAATAAGCCGACGTCACAAAATCTAGTAATACGGGCTTAGGCAATAAGCCTCTGGCAACGGCAGTCAATGTACGCGCATTTTGCAAAGGCTCGTAATCAAGTAAATCACGAAGATTGCGAAAACCCATCCGGTTTAGATATTTTTCGCGATCTACCCCAAGCAATTGCAGGCTCGATTTTCCCGATGAAATTTCAAGTAAAGACGGATTTTTTGAATGATATTGGCGCTCTATTTTTTTCATGTGCCTTCCAAATTTCCATGGGTATTAGAAACTGTTCAACGACTGACCCTTACATACGCCGCCGTTGCACGAAATTGGCCAGCAGCCTGGTCAAGCACGATTAATTTTTCCTGGCGGCCTACTTCTGTGTCAGCCGACAACTCGGCATAAAGCTTTTCAATCTGATGCACTTCGTCAAGCTGAGCAGATAGATCGTGCGCTGATGATTCTCCAATCAAGTCACCAATTGCAGTTTCTATCTGTCTGGAGTGCATTAAAATTTCATGGCATTTACCATGCGGATAAATATTGGCTTTCAACTGCACTGAAACGTCTTCAATGCTTTCTGCTATGGAATCCAAAAAATCGGCCACAGTAGATTTTCTGGCCAATCTAGCTTTGGACAACTCCATTCTTAGGCCAAACAATTTCTGACCGACGCCAAACAAGGTATCGATTATTCCGACCATAAATTACTCCATGAAATAGCGGCCGCCATGAAGACATTTGCCAATTCAATCACCGCAAATGGATTCGTTGCGAATAAACGGCACTCGACACGCAGAATTAAAGCTTATTTTTTGTCACGTATTACATTACGAGGAAACTAAAAAATAGCGGCCAACTCGTTTACATGTATTTTCCAATCGAAAAAAAACGCCGGTAATTTTCGTTACCGACGCCATGTTAAATATCTGTTTTAATTTATAGCGCTTGTTCGTGAACTCCTTTCACGGCTCGCCCCGAAGGATCGGCCGCATTGGCAAAACTCGCATCCCAGGCAATCGCGGCTGGCGATGAACACGCAATCGACTTGCCACCGGGTACGGTTTTTGCACAGGCTTCTTTAGGAAATTTCTCGTCGAAAATCCGGCGATACATCAACGCTTCCTTGCTTTGTGGCGGGTTGATTTCGTAGCTTTTTTTCGCCGCTGCCAATTCGGCATCGGTGATGCTTGATTCTGCCAATGCTTTAAGTGAATCGATCCAGCCATAACCGACACCATCGCTGAACTGTTCTTTCTGACGCCACAAAATCGAATCGGGCAATGCTCCGTCGAAGGCTTCGCGTAATACACGTTTTTCCATGCCGCCCGGCTTCACCATTTTATCGGCAGCATCGAACGACATTGCTGTGTCAATAAATTGCAGATCCAAAAACGGTACGCGTGCCTCCACACCCCAGGCGGCCATTGCCTTGTTGGCGCGAGCGCAGTCGAACAAATGCAGCGCATCAATTTTACGAACGGTTTCCTGATGGAATTCGAATGCCGATGGTGCTTTATGGAAATACAGATAACCGCCGAATATTTCGTCTGAACCTTCCCCGGATAAAACCATTTTCACGCCCATTGCCTTGATTCTTCTTGCCAGTAAATACATCGGCGTGGAAGCGCGAATGGTGGTGACATCATAGGTTTCAATATGACGGATGACTTCCGGAATCGCGTCGATACCTTCTTCCACCGTATATTTGAAACTGTGATGAATCGTACCGATGGCTTCGGCAGCCACGTGCGCTGCGGCTAAATCCGGCGAGCCTTCCAGTCCGATGGCAAATGAATGCAAACGCGGCCACCAGGCTTCGGTCTTGTCGTCTTCTTCCACGCGCTGGCGTGCGAAACGCATCGCGCAAGCGGCTACCAATGAAGAGTCGAGACCACCCGACAATAGAACCCCGTAAGGAACATCCGTCATCATTTGACGATGCACGGCTTGTTCAAAACTGCTTCGCAAGGTCTCGTTGGAAATTTTTACGCCTTTGGTTTTTTCATAATCGCGCCATTGCGGTTGCCAGAATGGTTTGATCACACCCTCACGGCTATCGAGATAATGGCCGGGGGGGAACACGTCGATCTGGTCGCAGACATCCACCAAGGATTTCATTTCCGATGCAATCCACAGACGGCCTTGTGAATCGCGACCTTGATACAAAGGACAAACACCGAGCGGATCGCGCGCGACCAGATAGCTTTGCTGTTCGGCATCCCAAAGGCAAAACGCATAAATGCCATTGAGCTTGGAAAGAAACGCCGAGCCTTCCTGGCGGTAAAGCGCATTGATGACTTCGCAATCGGAACCGGTCTGGAATTCGTAGGATGTTTTCAATTCACGTTCGAGATCACGGTGGTTGTAGATTTCACCGTTCACCGCCAAGGCCAGCAAACCATCGGCTGAACGCAGTGGCTGCGCACCACCGGCCGGGTCAACAATGGCCAGTCTTTCATGAACAAGTACGGCGCCCGCGTCGGTAAACACGCCGCTCCAATCGGGCCCACGATGTCTCTGCTTGGCCGATTGTGCCAAAGCCAAGCTTCGCAGCGCCGACAAATCGGTGCCTGCCGTCAAATCAAAAATACCCAGAATCGAACACATGGTCTTTCTCTCTTTTTAAATACCGAAAAATAAATACAAATAAAAACGGCCCGCTTTGTGGGCGGGCCGTCGTATGAAAACTAGGAACAAAAAGCAGCTAGTCGCCGACCCGCAATGTGGGCAGTCGATTATTATTAATGCTGGCGTTAATCTTGTTCATGTACCGACCATAACCCAGCAAATTGACCGAGTCAAGGTCGGAGCCATCAAAATTCCGAGCCCATGCTTTACACTGAACAACATGGGCAATCAGCAAAACATTCGCATATTCCAGACCGCTGATCATGAATGCGGTTATTGGCGTGATCGGCTCGCTCGTGATTTAGTGCTGGACCCGGAAGACGCACGTCTGCCTTCGATGTATGGCCAAGCATTAATGCTTGGGTTCCGTCGCTCCGGCTCGCATATTTATCGACCCAATTGTATCGGTTGCTCGGCTTGCGTTCCCGTACGCGTACCCAGTTTCAAATTCCAGCCCAATCGTAATCAACGGCGTTGCCTACAACGAAATGCAGATCTGCAAATTTCAGTGTCCCCGGCGCATCGCAGTGACGAAGTCTTCGATCTATATCAACGCTATCTGAACTTTCGCCATGCCGGCGCCGGTATGGATGATCCGGAAACGGAAGATTTCGATAATTTTCTTATTTGCCAATGGAGCCCTACCGTCTTTCTCGAAATTCGTGAAGGATCAAAATTACTGGCAGTTGCGGTGACCGATATTTTACCGGAATCGCTATCGGCGGTTTACACTTTTTTTGATCCTGAATACTCGGCAAGAAGCCTGGGCACTTTCGCGATCCTGCAACAAATCGAACAGGCAAAACTGCACCAGAAAAATTATTTGTATTTGGGGTTCTGGCTCGATCAACATAAAAAAATGGATTACAAACGCAATTTCCAGCCACTGGAGTTTTTGCAAGGAAAAAACTGGAAACGATTTCAGGAGAACCCAAAGTGAAACAACTTTTTTG
>JBDTTC010000075.1:0-11925 GCA_039930825.1 Arenimonas sp. | reverse complement strand
GAACTGTTAATTGCAAGATTTACTATGCGGATTGCAGTTTGGCGGAGTGGGTTCAATAGAGATGAGAAAAGATGTCAGATCTATTTTAATTTGAATTAACAATTCATTTTTTTGGTCGCTATCGAAAGAAAAAGTTTTGGCTGATACGCGATTGAAACTAACAGCAGCGGCCACTGCTGGCCTTTTTCTGGAAAACAAACGCTAAACGAATAAAAGAAAAATTTACAATAAATAAAAAATAACAACGAGCATAAAAATAAATGAACAATTTGAAGAGTTCGATAGTCTTGATTTTTCTGACATTTTCTTTGCTTAATTCCAGCCGAGGGTTTTCCCAGCAGTGCGATGCAAACTGTCTGCATGAAATGCAGGTCCAGCAAGAGAATTCTCGAATCTTCTGGGAGGACTTCTATCGCGACTTGGATGTCAGAATAGAAAGAAGAAATCAGCAAATCGGAAACGATAATGCCAATCGTTTGCAAAATTGGTGGGGATCCATTGCGGTTAATGTACAAACCGGGAAATGGTTTTGGGTTAGCAATCTTCAGCATGCAAGTGATGCAGTGCATAGCGTTCTTCAGGGTTGCACTAATAATGAATGCATCCCCGTAGCCACCTTCAAAAATACCTGCGTTGCCGTAGCAAGCAATGCGAATGGTGGTTTGTTCTGGGCAGATGATATCAAGCAAAACAATGCAGGCAGAAAAGCGATACAACAATGCCAGGCCAATGATACTGCCGATAAGTCGTGTACCTCCCCGAAAGAAAATACGACATGCAGCGGATATAACTACAGCAAGTGGCAAGGCAAGACTTCAAACTTCAATCGCGGTGGATTGATCGGCATGATGTCGCCGAAGTTGATGGGTATCCCGGATTTGCAGCCACCTGAAGTGATTTATGACCCGGCCATGGTTGATTTTACCTCGCAGCCCGCAGCGCTGAAATTAATGGCGAGCGGTGCAACGGCATTGCAACCGCTCTGGATGGCCATTTCCCTTTCACCGAGATCCGACATGGGTATGAAGGTGGGGGTCACGAAAGCTATTGCTGAAGCTAATGCCAAGAAAGAATGTGGCGCATCTGATTGCCAGATACTTCTGAGTTTCCAGGGTGACTCTTGTACTGCCATGGGCTCCGGCAAGAGTACGGCAGGACAAAGTTTTATTTACATGGAGCTAGGTGCTACCGAACAGGAAGCGAAAAAAAATACACTAAAAAAATGTAAAGATACCAATTCCGTAAGCTGTGAAATTCATGTTGCACAGTGCCATGACCTTACGCCCTGAACTCATTCAATCACCGTTTGCTACGGCACGGGCACTATGAAAAGCTTATTTTCGCGAAAATTTTCCCTTAAAGAAAAATATTTTTGGAGCGCCATCGAATGAAAAAACAGTCTAAGGGGCTGATCGCCAACAAACTGCCTGTAATGAGAAAATTTTGATGACTAAAACATTTACTCCCCAGCATCGATCTCTTCGGGTAATGGCGATTTTGATATTAGCCATCGGAAGCATTGTTTTTCTCGGTAGCTGTCAGCACAAAAATCAATCCGTTGAGCCAACACTGAACCCGCACCCAAAAAAAATTTACGATATCACGGTGACTGTGGAAGGTGCGCCGGGAGAGTTTATATCTGCTGAGGGTACGCATAGATACGCCATAGAGAACGAAACCTGCTTGCCTTTGACATCGTTTAGTGGTGTGCCCGCAGTGACTTACGCACGTTACGAAAAGGTGAGGTATAAGCGCACCTCGCCAACTACATTTACTACCAGGGTAATACTGGATAAGTTTATTCCGAAAAATGATTATGGCTTGGGATTGTGCAAATGGAGTTCGAATGTGCTTTCGTCAGAATTAAACAATGGCATCAATCGGCATTCCATTGCGCTTTCACCATCGAGTCAACGGCAATATAAGCGTTTTTATTTTAACGATTTCTTCAAATTGAAACGCGAGGAGAAAAACAAGGATTTAACCGTTGATGGATACGATATAGGCCGCGTCAGCCAGACAAAATTATCTTCTGGAAAATATTTTTTTATAACGATGACAGTTAATGAGGTGAGCTTATGACTGTGCCAACCAAAGATTATGCTTTTTTAAGCAAGCATGTATATGGTGATATGGATGCGAAGCCACTGATAGCCGGCACGGAAATTCATTATGATGAGAATGGTGCTCTGAAATACAAAGTTCTTGAAGTCGTAGATGAACTATCGGGCCTCGGATATCAAGGTGCAATTTATAAGAATATGACTACTGGCGAGTTGATAGTTGCACATCGCGGCACAGTTATTGACATTAAAAATCATGCGCTCGATACCGGCCTCGATTTAGCAATTACCGATGGTGCAATGGTCTTAGAGGCTGTCAACACACAGGCGCCTGCAGCAACACATTTGGTAGAGCGTGCCAAAGAATTGTCACAAATGCCAGAAAACCGGGTGCGTGATGGCAAGCCCGATCCTGATGGCTATCCCGCTCCGATCACAGTCACCGGCCATTCCCTCGGAGGTACACTCGCTGAAATAACAGCCCAACGTTATGGATTGTCTGGCGAAAGCTTCAACGCTTATGGCGCCGTCGGAATAATGGGTGTTCAAGAAGGTCGCAGTGGCCACGGCATGATCAACCATATGCGTGCCACCGATTTTGTCAGTGCGGGCAATGGTCATTATGGTGAAGTGCGGGTGTATGCCAACGCTGCTGATATTGCGGCGTTGAACAATGCAGGCGTTGCCTCTACGCGACAAGGTACATCAGGTTTTCTTTACGATCTTGGAGCGAATGTAAATTCGCACAAAATGGGCGAATCATTTTGGCCGCTGGATAAGAGTGTTATTTCCGAAGATAACCGCCAACGCTATCGTGATAACGCGCCTCTGGTCGATGCTTTTCGCGATGATGTGCGTACTTCGCGTGAAGTGATTACGTTTGGTTCGCAATTCAATCAGGTGGTGCACGGGGACATGGGCGCTATTAGGCATTTGACGGGAACGCCATTGCCGACTATTCCAGACCATTTGCAGCGAAGTGCCATCAACAACGCAATTGAACCAATTGAAGGCAGGTTACGTTCGAACGCCAGTGCTATAAAAGTTGGTACTGAAGTGCTGGCCCCGGTGGCTGAGCAAAGCACCGTGTTGGCAGGTCGCGTTCTTGGTAAAGGTGTCGAACTGCAGGGCCGTGTACCGAGCCAAGCTTTGGATATAGCAGGCGATGCGGTGGAAGCTTCTTTGCAATTACGCGGCAAAGTACAGCAACAGGTCACCGTGCAAACCGGGCGTGTTGTGAGCACTGGTATGGAAGTGCTCGGTGAAACGGCAGCGAATGGTCGTGGATTGTTGGGGCAGGTAGAAGCTTTGAAGGAACGTGGAAAAGGTGAAGCGCAAGGTGCGATGTTGTCGTTTACGGCAAAGTTTTATCACGCCGGTGGCTTATTTTCCGATAATTTAAAACAGCAGGCACGAGCCCTGGACGATGCCGCCGCTAAGATGCAACAGCAGGGCGTTGACCGATCACGCAACGCACTCGAGCGTGCCAGCATCGACAGTCACACCATCGCACAAAGTAGCCAAGCATTGGCCGGTGACATAAAACGAAATGCTGCAGAATTGGGTCAATCACAAGCGCAACAACAAGCACTGCAAGGAGCATCGGTCAATCGTGTACTGGATGAGACAGCAACAGGCATCCGAACACAGTTTGATCACAGTGCCGCTAACGTTCGACAAACGACGGCGCAATGGGGCACGGGTCAGCGTTTTGCCATTGATGGGGTCGGTGATACGGCAAGTCGCCATTTGAATAACACTGCCAACAGTATGCAGCAAGGTCGAAACCACGTGCTCGACGCGGTGACTAACCCACGGCCTGCCGAAGGCGTTTCCGCAGGTTTGCACGGGCCAAGCTTGGCCGATGCAAAGCATCCGCAGTATTCGCTTTATGTGCAGGCACATACAAAGTTGGAAGCCTTAGGTAGTACAGGGCTTCGTTCACATCAAGAACTCGACAATGTGGCGGCAGCTTTGGCAGCACAAGCAGCCAAACAGCATCTTACGAAAGTAGATCAAGTCGTTGCCAGCCCTGACGGCAAACGCTTTTTTGCCGTCGAAGGAAAGCTAACTGATCCGGCGCATCAGCGCGTGCATGTGGAAACCGATCAAGCGCGGCAGCAAACTCTGGAGCAAAGCACACAGCAGGTTAATCAGGTGCAAAAGCAAAACGAGCACACGCAATTGCAAACAAGCACAGCGATGCGGATGTAGAGCTCGGATTATTATGAGTGTGCCTTGCAATGCCATGAATGCAAAATATTGTGACTGAGTTCCATATGCAAAACTAAGAAGCCCCGCGTAGGCGGGGCTTGATATTGCAGTTACGTGCTTGTCGCTATTAACTCTTACCCCAAAACTTCACCGTTTTCGCCAAGCGTTTGAAGAATGATTCTTTCGATACGCCTGCATTGTCGGCGGTGCGAATCACGACAGGAATTTCTGCCGTCACAACGGCAGCTTTATTCGAAGTGTTTGTATTCGTGGATTCTTCACGGGGCGGCCTTGGTGTACGCGGCGGCCGTGGTTTGCCATCATTGGATGTTGAGCGCGGCTTATCACCGGTGCGTGGCTTATCGCCAGGACGTGCAGATGAAGAACGTGCAGCAGAACTGGAGCCGGGTTTCGACGAGGGACCACCTGGCTTACGAGCTCCGGGCTTGCTACCAGTTTTGCTATTGGCTGCGGCTTCGCGCACTTCTTTGTAGATCGAGGAAATGCTGTCGTTTTCTTCACCTGCTACAGATGGCACGTGTACACGCGGCGTTCTTGGAATCGCGACTAGCAATTCGGCGGTGACCGCTTCGGTTGGAATTTTCTGTTCGATATACGCTTCGATCTCGGGCAAGCCCTGTGCATACATTTCACAAGCGAAACTGATCGCATCGCCTTCGGCACCCAGACGCGCGGTGCGACCAATACGGTGCACGTAATCTTCGGCATCGAATGGCAGATCGTAGTTATAGACGTGGCTAACACCATCAATATGCAAACCGCGAGCGGCTACATCGGTAACGACAATGATTTCAAGATCGCCGCGTTGGAATTTCGTCAACAGGCTCTGGCGTTTTTTCTGCGGCACATCGCCAGAGAGAACACCGACACGGTAATGCGCTTTTTCCAAAGCACGAGCAACCCGTTCAACCCAGGCTTTGGTATTGACGAAGACCATGGTGCGGGCGCCTTCACTTCGCGATAGCAGACCAAGCAACAAAGGCAGTTTTTCTTCGTTGGCCGGGAAATACATTTTCTGGCGAACTTTTGCAGCGGTAATGAATTCGGTTTCTACGACCAGTTTTTCCGGTTCGTGCATATGTTCGTATGCCAGTTCCAAAACACGATGTGACAAGGTAGCCGAGAACAATAAAGTCTGGCGTTCTTCGCGGCGCGGTAATTTACGAAGTAAAAAACGTAGATCCTTGATGAAACCCAGATCGAACATGCGATCGGCTTCATCCAGAATGCAGACTTCGCAGGCATGCAAATGCACAACGCCTTGGCGAACGTAATCGATTAAGCGGCCGGGCGTGGCGATAATCACATCACAGCCTGCCTGCAGTTGGGCGCGTTGTTTGTCGTAATCGACACCGCCGTAGATCAGGGCGAATTTCAGGCCGAGGCTGGCACCGAATTTCTCGGCATCTTTGTGAATCTGGATCGCCAGCTCGCGGGTGGGTGCCAAAATCATGGCGCGCGGGTCGGCCGGGCCACGGTTGGCGAGCGCGGGGTTGGACAACAGTCTGTTAAAGGCGGCAACCAGGAAAGCCAGGGTTTTGCCGGTTCCGGTTTGCGCCTGACCGGCGACATCGCGCCCTTCCAGAGCAATCGGCAGGGTCATGGCCTGGATGGGGGTGCAGCGATTAAAACCTGCGGCTTCAAGGCCGGCCAATAATTCTGGATGCAGGTTAAAACTCGAAAAAGGTATATCAGTCAGTGGTTTATCAGTCATTTGAGCTCATTAAAGCGGGTTTATCCGGCTTGCAAGGGCCGCTCGCTGGACGCACACTGCGTACTGGTCTCGGGCCCGTTATATTGAAATTGCTTATTTAGGCCCCAAGTTTAACGCATCTACAAGCATCTATTGGCTTTCACCTTGTCTCTAGTGGAAGTCATCCAAATTTGAGGAGTTTTTCATGAGCGATAAAGTCTTACACGTCGGCGACAGCGATTTCGAAGCCATGGTTTTACAGTCCGATGTGCCGGTATTGGTCGATTTTTGGGCCGAATGGTGCGGTCCTTGCAAGATGATTGGCCCAATCGTTGATGAAATGGCGACCACCTTCGAAGGCAAGGTCAAAGTGGTAAAAATCAATATTGATCAAAACCCGGGTGTACCTCGCAAATATGCGGTACGCGGCATTCCAACCTTGATGATGTTCAAAAACGGCGTGGTAGCTTCGACTCAAGTCGGTGCAGTGGGTAAAGCCCAGTTGAACCAGTTTGTAGAAAAAGCACTTTAAGCGATAAGCTTGAGTCGAACCGCAGAACACCGGCCAAGGCCGGTGTTTTGTTTTGTGTATGACTATCAAAAAATGAAATTTCGATGAAAGAACAAACTTTTTTTGCCTATCTTTTCAGGTGCCGAGTGGGGTATTTGCTCGCTGCACTTTGGTCTGGCTTATGCGCACTGCTTTTAATAGGATTTTTTTGGCAATTTAAATTTGAGGTATTGGGTTTCGCCAATGGTGACCCAGCTTTCTATGAATTTCTTCATGGTCCGCTGACACAAACTATTGGCATGACAAGACAGACTGCATTTTTATTGTTAGCCCCCGTGGTAGCTATGAGTGCAGCACTTGTTTTGATTGTGGTTGATGCGCTGCTTTACTTGTTTCGAGTTGATCGCGATAGGCTATGGCTTGCTGCATTTAAATGGTCCTTGCGTAGTTGGAAGCCCTTTCTACTATGGGCGGCAACGCTTGCGGTATTGTTTTTGATCATGATGCAGCAGGGCGGCGAAATCGGCATTATTTCGTGGGTATGCTTGACACTCACGGTAGTGCTATTAGCGATTGTTCCTTTCATTGTCTGGAATAAGGATTACGTATCCCAGGCGAGGCCAGATAAATTTTCCAAGCCGCAATGGCCGGGCGCGCACGCACTACTTTATGCGGCCATATTCTTTGCAATCGCATTGCCTCTGGTGGTTTTTTATAACGCGGTGTTGGCTGATTACTTAATTTTAGTTGTCGGATTTTTATGCGACCGCTTGCAGGACATATTTTTTGCCGTTGCAGCGCTTCTAATCGTCAATGCCTGGGTAAATCGCAGCAAAAAAATACATTTCAAGTTGTTGTCCAGTTACAAAAACATCGGCACTTTCTTCGCTTTGAATTTAATGCTCGGGCTTTGGGGCATTGCCTTATTGGCACCCCCCATTCTGGCGGCAATGTTGATCTTGATGTATCTGATGCCAAGCGTAATGAGTATTTATGAGCACAATTTGCAAGAGATGCCGCAATGGCTGGTGCTGCTTATTCAGGTGATGGATTTCCTTGTCGCCTATTGGTATTTATTTTTACCTGCCATCATGTGTTGGCTGCTTATTCATTGTTATGGCCGCTTGATTCAGTTACTGGGTTTGGTCGAAAGCAATGCGCCAGAAAAGCCCTAAAGATGAACGCAGGCAGGCCGTGTGCTTGCATGTATGGGTCTATCGGTGTATTTTTAACTCTCAAAAGGCGCCATGCGCCGCTCTGTTAACACCCTTCTTTTATCCCTAACTCGCCATTGCGAGGAATCCCATCCGTGTCCGAAAACGAAATTGAAACCGGCAAGCCAGCCGTAAAACGTGGTCGCAAACCAAGCGTCCAAACCACTGCTCCTACTGACGCCGCACCCACCGAAACTGTTCGGAAAGTGGCGACCAAAGCAGCGCCAAAAGCGCCGCCAGTCGAAGCCCCTATTGCGCCACCGCAAGCTGCAGTGCGAGAAGTTCGCGAGCCTAGAGTGAATCGCGAGAGCAGGGAAAGCAGCAGTGCTGCAGACTCCAACTCGCAGCCTGCCGCTCAGACTGAAGCGCGTCATAGCGAAGCAGGTAGCAGCGAATCGAACAATCAAAACCAATCCAATGCCAACGCCAGCAACTCGAATAACGAGCAAAGCCAGGACGGCGGCAGTCAAACCAACGAGGACGGCAGTCCACGCAACAATAACCAGAACCGCTTCCAGCCACGCCGCGATCGATTCAAAGGCCGCAATGATCGTTACGACCGTAATGATCGCAACCGCAATCAGCAAAACAATAATCAAAATGCTGACGACGGCGGTGAAAATGGCGGACAAAACAATAATCAGAATGGTGAACGCCAGGAACGTTATGAACGTCCGATGCCGCAGTTGCCGCCGGATTTCCCGACCTACAGCTTGAACGACCTCAAGCGCATGCCGGCGCAAAAATTGCTGGAAATGGCCGAGCTGTTGAATCTGCACGAAGGCGTTGCGCGTATGCGCAAGCAGGACGTGACTTTCGCCTTGCTGAAAGTGCTGACACGCCATTCCAATGGTGTTGCAGGTGATGGCGTGCTGGAAATTCTGCCGGACGGCTATGGCTTTCTGCGTTCTTCCGATGCCAGCTATTTGGCAGGCCCGGATGACGTTTACATTTCACCAAGCCAAATTCGTCGTTTCAATTTACGTACTGGCGACCATATTTCCGGCCGCATTCGTTCACCGAAAGACGGCGAACGTTATGTTGCCTTGAACGTGCTCGACACGATCAATGGCGAACCGCTAGAAGCCTCGAAAAACAAAGTGTTGTTTGAAAATCTGACGCCACTGTTCCCGCGTAAGAAATTTACGCTTGAACGCGGCAATGGTTCGACCGAAGACATTACCGGCCGCATTATGGATTTGATGGCGCCGCAGGGCAAAGGTCAGCGCGCGCTGATCGTGTCGCCGCCGAAAGCCGGCAAGACCATGCTGATGCAAAATGTCGCGCAAGCGATTTTGCATAACCATCCCGACGTGCATTTGATCGTGTTGCTGATCGATGAACGTCCGGAAGAAGTGACCGAAATGCAGCGCACCGTTCGCGGAGAAGTCATTTCTTCAACCTTCGACGAGCCCGCTGCACGCCACGTGCAAGTCGCCGAAATGGTGATCGAACGTGCCAAGCGTCTGGTCGAACATAAACGCGATGTCGTGATCATGCTTGATTCAATTACACGTCTGGCGCGTGCCTACAATATGGTCGTGCCGAGTTCGGGCAAGGTATTGTCCGGTGGTGTTGATGCGAATGCCTTGCATCGTCCGAAACGGTTCTTCGGCGCTGCGCGTAATGTTGAAGAAGGCGGTTCGCTAACGATTATCGCCACCGCACTGGTCGATACCGGTTCGAAAATGGACGAAGTTATTTACGAAGAATTCAAAGGCACCGGCAACTCCGAAGTACATCTGGATCGTCGTATCGCCGAAAAACGTGTTTACCCGGCTATCAATATCAATCGTTCCGGCACGCGTCGCGAAGAATTGCTGATTGATGCGGAGATGCTGCAGAAAATCTGGATTCTCCGGAAGCTGCTGCATCCGATGGATGAATTGTCGGCGATGGAATTTCTGCTCGACAAGATGAAAACCAGCAAGTCGAACGACGAATTCTTCATGAGCATGAAACGCGGCTGATTTTTAATTACAGGCTAATAAAAAAACGCCAGACTTGTCTGGCGTTTTTTTATGCCTCATATCTTAGAAGTCAACGCCATTCGACATCAATGCCATCGGATTCACCAATCGCCTTGGTTAAGGCATTGACTAGGCCTTCCGATGCGCCTGAGTTCATGATCATATCGACCGTACTCAAGTCGATGAAATAATCTTGATCTGTCGAACTCTCTTCTTCCATGGTGTTTTGCAAGGACTGCAAATCGCTGTCGCTGAGTTCATACAACAATTTGTCAGTGGATTTCAGATAAAGAGTAGCCATGTTCGACCTCGATGGTGTGTGTGGCTTCAAAATAGCCTAATTCCGAGTGTTCCACAATTCCAAAGAAGGCGTGGCTGATTACAGGAGTTGGTTCACCAGCGATTGAATCTACAAGACAATATTAGATTTTAAAATTGTCCGATCCATATGCTTCTCGGTGTGTATCGCAATATCATGCATTCAATCGCCACTGAAGTTGCTCCCACAAAAGTGGGAGCATGCAATCAATGCTTGAAATGACGACGACCGGTGAAAACCATCGCGATATCATTTTCATCAGCCGCTGCGATGACTTCATTGTCACGCATTGAACCGCCGGGCTGAATCACTGCACGAATACCGGCTTTTGCCGCAGCATCGATACCGTCGCGGAAGGGGAAGAAGGCATCGCTTGCCATAACCGAACCAGGAACGACAAGGCCGGCTTCTTCGGCTTTCAAGGCGGCAATTTTTGCACTGACAACGCGGCTCATTTGTCCGGCGCCAATGCCGATTGTTTGTAAATCTTTTGCATAGACAATGGCGTTAGATTTCACGAACATCGCGACTTTCCAGGCGAATAGCAAATCCTGCATTTCAGTGGTGGATGGTGCACGAGCACTGACGATTTTCAAATCGGCAGCGGTCAGTGAATCGGTATCGGCGTCCTGTACCAGCAAGCCCCCAGCGATGCGTTTATATTCCATCGCGTTGTCAATATTTCGCAATGTGCCGCAAGCCAAAACACGAACATTCGCTTTTTTGGCAAATAGCGGTAGTGCATCATTTGCGATACTCGGTGCGATAACGACTTCGACAAATTGCCGTTGCAGAATTTCAGCAGCTGTTTTTGCATCGAGTTCGCGATTGAATGCGATGATGCCGCCGAAAGCCGAGGTCGGATCAACGGCATAGGCGCGGTCATACGCACTAAGTAAATCATGTGATACGGCAACGCCGCATGGATTGGCATGTTTAACGATGACACAAGCTGGCTGATCGAAAACTTTTACGCATTCGACGGCGGCATCGGCATCGGCAAGATTATTGAAACTCAATTCCTTGCCCTGCAAAAACTTGGCGGTCGCCACGATGCCGGTCCCGGCATTTTTTTCGAGATAGAGTGCGCCACGCTGATGCGGGTTTTCGCCGTAACGCAAACCTGATGCTAAATCTAATGAAATATGCAGCGAGTGAGGCCAGGTTTCCGGCGTTTGCGGGTCGGCCGCACGAGCTGATAACCATTGCGTGATTTGACCATCATACGAACTGGTATGCGCATAGGTTTTAGCCGCGAAGGCACGGCGCATCGGTATATCGGTACCGCCTTGTTGCAAGGCATCTATCAAGGAATCGTAATCAGAAGGATCAACCACAACACTGACCCGTTGGTGATTTTTCGCCGCGGCACGCAACATCGCAGGGCCGCCGATATCAATATTTTCAACCGCATCATCATAGCTGCAATCAGGTTTGGCAATCGTCGCCGCGAATGGATACAAATTGACGATCAGCAAATCGATCGCGGTGATATCGTGTTCTTTCATCACGGCATCATCGGTACCGGTGCGGCCGAGCAGCCCGCCATGAATTTTCGGATGCAATGTCTTGACGCGACCGCCCATGATTTCCGGAAAACCGGTCACTTCGCTGACGTCCTGTACCGTAATACCGGCTTCACGCAAAGTTTTTGCCGTGCCGCCTGTGGAGAGCAGATGAACATTCAGCGCAGTGAGTGCACGCGCCAATTCAAGCAGACCGGTTTTATCGGAAACAGATAACAAAGCCCGGCGAACGGGCAGGCGTGTAGAAGACATGGGGCACCTCGAATGAAGCGCAAATTATAACGCGATAGGTTAAACAAATTACCATGTAGAAATGCCTGCCGTGGGAGCGCCCGTCAGGCGCGAAAAATCACGCCTGATGTCCCGCATGATCTAGATGTTCCGATTTGATGTT
>JBDTTC010000074.1:0-14307 GCA_039930825.1 Arenimonas sp. | reverse complement strand
GAGAATCTGATCGGCCTTGTTGCAGGCGACAAAAATCTTGTCGGCCTGCGCCGCCAGATAATATTGCTTTTGATCCATGTTTACGCCGTAGGCAATGATTTGCTTGCCGCTGGTCTTGAAGTCACGCAAAGCAGCAGCCACGTCGCGCAGGGCAGCAAAGCCGCTAACGTTTAAGCCATCGGTTTTCAGCAGGATGCGATCGATTTTCTTATCGGTTTTTGCTGCTTTTAATACGGTCAACAAGTCACGCAATTGGATTTCGGTTTTACCGTCGCCAGTCGCTTGTTCAAACGCGCGCGAAATGGGATCGGAGGAAAATTGTTCTACCAGCGTGCCTTCCATATCCAGCACCAGCGCGGTTTTTTCCTGCAAGGGTTGCACTGCAGCCTTGCTTCCGGCGGTGGCAGCAAGGCCAATAACGAAAAAGATGAAAAGAAAGACGAGCATGGCTAGCAGTGCCAGATGGTTCGTCACTCGAATAAGGGTCCAGACGCCGTAGAAAAAACTCGCTACGGGACCGCGTTTAACTTCGCTCATTTAAAAAAACTCCGGATAGATAGTGCCAGCATACTGGTCTGGTGCCATTTTACATGCGTCAAAGGTCATTGCTTGTGAACATGAATGCCTTGGTATTGGCGGCTCAGACGCAAGAAACGCCATGTAAGCAAAATAGCGGCGACCAACAGACCGAAAATAAGGCCCAGCCAAAGCCCTGGCGCGCCGGCTTTCTTCATGATGCCAAGGTAATAACCCAGTGGCATGCCGACCGCCCAATAAGCGGTGACGGTGATAACCATCGGCCATTGCGTGTCCTTCAATCCGCGCAACGCGCCATTGGACATTGCCTGCATACCGTCGGGATATTGGAAGATGGCGGCATACAGCATCAGGCTGCTTGCCAGCGAAATAACAGCAGCATCCTGCGTCACCAGGCCGGCCAGCCAAGCGCCGGCAAAGATTAACAATCCGGCCGACAGTGTTTGTGATATCAACGCAATGGCATAGCCCGCGTTCGCGGCGCGGCGAATACCGAGGTAGTCCTGCGCACCAACGGCATGCCCGACTCTTACCGTAGTAGCCATCGCTACGCCGAGCGGAATCATGAAGGTCAGGCTGGCGATCAGGATGGCGGTTTGGTGTGCGGCCAAGGGCACCACGCCTAGTTGACCGATCAACATTGCGGTCGCAATGAATAAGCCACCTTCCATGAAAATCGAGAAGCCCATCGGTAAACCTATCCGTAATAATTCGGCAATTGGCGGCCATTGCGGTGCATCGAAGCGGTCGAATAAACCCAAATCAGCATAATGTGGCTCGTTTCGAAGATAGATGAAAAACCCCAGGCTTTGCAGCCAGAGCGTGACAGCAACCGCGACTCCCAAACCGGCGGCGCCCAGTTTCATCGAGTACATCAGCACATAGCCCAGCGGCGCGAGCAAGACCAAACCCAGCAATCCGAAAATCAGCGTAGGTTTAGTCCAGGCGATGCCTTCGCTGACATTGCGGAAACAAAAATACAGCGCGAGCGCCGGCGCCCCCCAGGAAATGGCATTGATGAAATTACGGGCCTCGGGAATAACTTCGGGCGTAATTTGCATTGCGCTAAAGCCGAATGGAATGGCGCGCACGACGAAAAACAGAATGCTCCCCAACAGTAATGCCAGCCATATCGCCTGACGGAACAAGGCGCCGATTTCATTGCGTCGCTGCGCACCGTTGAGTTGCGCTACCGAGGGCGAAACCGCCATCAATACTCCGATGCAAACCAGAATAACGACCGACCAGGCAGCGCCACCGACGGCAACCGCCGCAAGGGTAGTCGGGTCGTAATGACCTGCCAGCACGGTATCGATAATGTTCATTGCCATCGACGACAGCTGACCCACCACGATCGGCAGGGCGAGTACAAAAGTAATACGCATTTCGCGCCAGAGCCGGGCGAAAAAAGATTCTTGTTGCGGCATCCAATATCAAACTTTGTTGGTAATTCGCTATATTACCGCCAACGCTGGGGAATTAAGTGATGAACACGCCAATCGAACCGCCTGCCGAAGAGCCGACGACACCGCCGCAGAAGGCGATTACACCGCTTGAAACGACGCACGATGGATCGGCCGCAACGGCTTCCCCATCCGATGCAGAGCATAAAGACGGGAGTGTATTTACCAAAGGCTTGAAAGTGTGCGGCAACTGCGGCACCGAATTGCTGGGTGATACTTGCTATCAGTGCGGACAGCCTACCAAGGGGCTGGTGCGACAATTTTCCAGCATCATGGGCGATTTTCTCGATACGGTTTTGAATATTGATACGCGAGTGTTTCGCACGATTGGCCCGCTGATTTACAAGCCCGGATTTTTAACCCAGGAATATTTTTCCGGTCGGCGTATTCGCTATGTCAGTCCCGTACGTTTGTTTTTCTTTTTGGCGGTGCTGACTTTCCTGCTGGCGCAATTTTCATTGCCGGACGACATGGCATCAAACCAGGGCAACTCCCCCGTGCAGGTCAATGCAAATGGTGACGATAAAATCGGCAGGGCAAAAACGATAGATGAAGTCGAACGGGTGCGTTCCCATGCGCTTGAACAATTGGATGAAGCAAAAAAAGATGCGGCGGGCGTCCCTATGGTGGGCGCTGCGTTTGAAAGAGCCAAGACGGACGTCAATTTGAAAGCAGACAAAAAAATCGCCGACCTTAAAAGCAGGATGACGCCTGAGATGCTGGCACAATTAAAGCCGGCGAAACCGGTATCGCCAACGAAGCCTGCAGTCGATCAAACAAATGCCGACATGGATGATGAAGGCAATATTTCATTCAATGGCGAACTCTGGGACGCAAAGAAAAATCCGATCAAGGTGAGCTGGTTGCCCGATGCAATCAATAAATGGTTCAACTCGCTAACGGAGCGCGCACAAAAAAACGGCAAGCGTGTCAACAAGGATCCGAAAGTCATTATCGACGCCTTGTTAAGCGCCTTGCCGATGACATTGTTCCTGATGTTGCCCGTGTTCGCGCTGCTGTTAAAAATCATGTTTATCTTCAAGCGCCGTCTTTACATGGAGCACTTGATTGTCGCATTGCATAGTCATGCATTTCTGATGCTTTCGATCCTGTTGCTGATATTTTTCAACGATATGTCGGCGTGGTTTAGCGGGGCCGCCTGGCTTACGGCTGCATGCGGAATGCTTACGGCAATACTTTGGATATGGATGCCGATATATCTGTTTCTGATGCAGAAACGCGTTTACCAGCAAGGCTGGATGCTAACTTTCATCAAGTTTGCAGTCATCGGTAATTTGCACATCGTCCTGTTGAGTATGGCCATTACTTGCACGCTCATTATCAAAATGATCTGGCTATGAACATGATTGTCATCTATGAAGTGAATGTGTTTGTACAGCGCGACATCGAAAGCGAATACCGCGAATGGCTACTTGGCCATATCGAGGAAATCATTGCATTGCCCGGATTTCTTGACGCACATTGCTTTGATGTGCAACAGGAAGCGACTGCTGACAGTGTTGCGATTTGCATGCAATACCGCTTGGAATCACAGGCGGCGCTGGATGATTACTTCGCTCGGCATGCCCCGCGTTTACGCGCGGACGGTATCGATAGATTCGGTGACCGTTTCAAGGCAAACAGGCGGGTGCTGATTAATGGGAAAGATTTTACGAAATAAGTCTGTTTGGCCGAGGCCCGACCTGCGTTATTTTATTGCTTCACGCTGAATCATGTCGGCTCTCGCGCCGGCCGGTGCGCTCAGCAAACGCGTACGGAAGGTATCGCGCTGCTGCTGGTTCCAGTGCTTGCCGAGTGTAACCAGTATCGCGCGATCCTCGGTTTTCAATTCCCGCAAAAGCATCAACCAAGGTTTGATCTGTTCCTGTGGAATAAATAGCAGCCAATCCTGCAGCGACTGTGCTTCCTTGCCCAAGGAAGGCCCCAAAACCCACGCTTGCTGATATTCGGGAAGCTGTTGCGAGAATTTGGCTTTCAGTGCCTGTTGTTTTTCGACCGGCAGCAATCGCCATTGCTCATAGGCTGCATTTACTTTCATCTGGTCTATTTTGCCTAGTGATTGCCAGGCAGAAAAACGCGAACGCTCCTGCGATTTTTCGGCAAAAGACAAACTGTCCCACTGTCTTTGTTTGAGCAAGAGCGTTTGCTGTTCGGCCGGCGGCAGTTTCAACCAATGTTGAGCCTGCGAGCGTAATTGCATTTGCGCTTTTGCATCCAACTGCGGCCATAGAGACATTGCCGCTTTCAATAAATTCTGCTCCTGCGCAGGCAATTGGTCGAATTTGCTTGATACGGCAGGCACTCCCTGCGCAGATGCAGAGTTTCCAATTAGAAAAAACAGGGACAGCACGATAACTCGCCAGGCATTAATTATCATTGGTAATCACCTCGTCGGATTCGGTCGCGGCATCTTCTTCCGGTTTGCTGATCTCGCCAGATTTAAGTACTTCGAAATTCTCTTCCGGCGCACCCGCAGCGACCCAGCTTAGAAATGCCAGATCTTCGGTCTGTGCCTGTATTTCTGGATGTGCGATCACGTCGTAATCAGGATGGATAACGGCCGTTTGCACATCGGTCAACGCGACTTTTGCCGTTTTGGGTACTTCTGTTTGCTGGCTATCCCACCACCACCAAGCGACTGCTCCTAGCAATAGGGCAATAAGCAACAGTAGCCAAGGCCAACGCCTTGCTTTTTTTATTTCGGGTTCAATCTCTGGCTCAGGTATCGGAGTCGGAATGGAGGGAGCGAATACAGCAGCCGGTCTTTCACGGGTCTGGATGAGTTCGGGCGGCAGTTGTTTTACTTCTTCGAAAAAACTGTCACGCAAGCGTTCCAGTTCGGCGAAATTAAAACCGGCAGCATGCAATTGCTCGAGACCGCGCTCAAGTGCAAAGCGATAGGTGGTTTCGCTGATGTTCAATACTTGAGCGGCATGCGAAAAGTCCAGGCCGGCAACCAGGCGCAATAACAATGCGGCGCGCGGGCCATGGCTGATCGATGCCAATGCCGGCCATGGGCTTTGTCCCTGTGCCAATTCCTTGCGAGATAGCAGCAAGGTCCAGAAGCGGATCGGCCATTGCGAAATCGGTAGCTCGGCATATTCGGCATTAAATGCTGTATCGACGGCCTGTAATGCCGATTGCAACAATTCGCTATCGCCGCATTGTGCGCGCGCCAAGACGTAGGCGCGACGATCAATGCCACGGCGAAAGGCTTGCATGGCATTTGAGTTGGCAGAGGGAGAACTTTGGGAGGAATTCACGCGCTATTTTAGTCCTTGGCTTCGTGGAACAATGGTGTTGACAGATAAAAAATTCTTGCTCAGCCGCTATTCTTCTCGTTTGTCGCGTGAATCGTTGTACACAGCTCAAGTGTTCCTGTTCACGTGTTTAGATTTAATGACGAGTACCGCGGGTCAGACCTGAAAAATGGAAGTAAGTGCCTGATTAATTGACACAATGACAGTTTGGTTAAAATTTCACCAAGCCGACATCAGGCCCGTCTTCACGCGCTTTGCGCAAAAATGTAATAGTCGCCATCCACAGGCTTATCCACAGGTAGTGTGGATAAGCTGTTTTGACTATATTATTCAATATCTTACAGCACGTTTCTGTGACAAAAAACAGCTTTGTGCTGCAAGTGTATCCACAGGGTTATTGACCCGACTTAAACGCTAGAATTGGTGCATGCCTGAAACCCTAACCTGCGTTCTGAAGGTCGCTTTGCCGCTACCTTTGCCACGCTGCTTCGACTATCTCTTGCCAGACACCCTCCGGGCTAGTGATGTCCTGGTGGGCTGCCGTGTGCGGGTGCCATTCGGCAATGGCGAGAAGATCGGGATTGTCGAATCCGTACAAATGCTGGATGTGCTTGAGACAGAATTAAAAACGGTAATCGAAGTGCTTGATCGAAAACCGGTCTTTTTCGGCGAGTTGCTGCAAAACCTGCGCTGGTTGAGCCGATACACGCATGCGCCGATTGGCGAAGTCTATGCGACCGCAATGCCGACGCTTTTGCGACAAGGTCGCGAAATTCCCGACAACAAAATCATTGCCTGGGAATTAACGGCGCTCGGGCGACACCAATGGACGTATCTGCGTGCGAACACGAAGTTGCGGAAATTTGCCGAGCGCCTTTTGAAGCATCCGGTCACCGAAGATCAGCTTGATATTGACACCGAAGGCTGGCGCAGTACCGCGAGCACTTTGAAAAGACGCGGGTTCGTTGAACGCGTTGCCTTGAAATTGGAAACGCATCCGACCAAAAAGCAAACCGGGCCGCAACTCAATATCGAGCAAAAACAGGTTCTGCATGCGATCGAGAAACAGGCGCCGGGCTTTCATTGCCATTTGCTCGAGGGCGTAACCGGTAGCGGCAAGACCGAAGTGTATTTACAGGCGATTACGCATTGTCTGGCACAAGGTAAGCAGGCACTAATTCTAGTGCCGGAAATTGGGCTGACGCCGCAAACGCTGAAACGTTTCCGCGAACGTTTGGGTGTGCCGGTACATAGCATGCACTCCGGCTTGAATGATGGTGAACGCGCGCGTGCTTGGTCAGCGATGTGGCGTGGGCAAGCACATGTATTAGTGGGAACGCGTTCTGCCGTATTTGCGCCGATGCCCAATCCCGGTTTAATTATCGTGGATGAAGAACATGATGGCTCCTACAAACAACAAGATGGCATTCGTTATCACGCCCGTGATTTCGCGATCGTGCGTGCGAAAATTCTGGGTATTCCGGTCATTCTCGGTAGTGCAACGCCATCGCTGGAAAGCCTGCATAACGCCATCGCCGGACGCTATCAGCATCTGCATTTGAAAAAACGCGCCGGTATTGCGATGCCGCCGCGAGTGCGGGTGCTCGATATCCGCAAGCGACCGTTGACGCATGGCTTGTCGGGCGAAACGCTTGAAGCGATCAAAGCCTGCGTCGGGCGTGGCGAACAAGCGCTGGTCTTCAAGAATCGTCGTGGTTATGCCCCGGTACTGCTTTGCCATGACTGCGGTTGGAGCGCGCAATGCCCGCGCTGTGACAGTCCTATGAGCGTGCACGGCGTTGCAAGAAATCTGCAATGCCATCACTGCGGTCATCGCAAGACAAAACCCAGTTCCTGCCCGGATTGCAGCAGCCTAGCCTTGCAGCCGCAGGGAGTGGGTACCGAACGTTTGGAAGAAGCGCTAGCGGCCGCTTTCCCCGATGTGCCCTTATTGCGGATTGATAGTCAAACCACCCGCAATAAAGATGGTCTGCAGAAAAAATTAGCAGAGTTGGGTGACAAAGCCGGCATTTTAGTTGGCACGCAGATTCTTGCGAAAGGGCATGATCTGCCACGACTTACCTTGGTCTGCGTTGTTGGTATTGACGAAGGATTATTTTCTGCTGATTTCCGCGCGAGTGAAAAACTGGCGCAATTATTAATTCAAGTGACAGGCCGTGCAGGTCGCGCCGAATGGCCGGGTGAAGTGCTGTTGCAAACGCATCATCCCGAACATCCGATACTCAATACCTTGTTGGCGGGCGGTTATCCAGCGGTCGCCGCGTTAGAGCTGGCGCAACGCGAAGCGGCCGGTTTTCCGCCGTATGCATACATCGCATTATTGCGGGCTGAAGCGTTGAAGGATATCGACGTGAATGTATTTTTGCGTGACGCATACGAGGCGTGCCAGCATCAAAATCAAATTGAGATAAGTACACCTATGCCAGCACCAATGGCGCGACGGGCTGGTAAAATGCGTGGTCAGATTTTATTGAGTGCCGCACAACGCCCGGCATTGCAAAAAATATTATATGAATGGGTGCAACAACTTTATAGTTTGAAATCGGCAAGAAAAGTACGTTGGTCGCTCGATGTTGATCCAGTCGATTTGTATTGATCAGTACAAATGATCCGCTTACAAAAGTCCGAGCAGACGCGCGCGGTCAACCGCATGTTTGCGGGTGCCGGCGGAAAGTTTCGAGAACAGGTTTTTCAAATGCCACTTAACGGTCTCATCGCTAATTTCGATGGCACGCGCGATTAATTTATTCGACATGCCGCCGCTTAATAAACGCAATATCTGGAATTCTTTCGGCGTCAGTAATCCGCTGGTCACCGTCGGACTTCGGTAGGTGGATACATCCAATTTTGCTTCGGCGTTATTCCCCCGGGCCAATCGCGATGGCGTTGATGTTTGCTCCATTTCGAATGCCATCAATACTGCCATCGGATGAGTGTCGATAAGTAAGCGGCTGTTACCACCAATGGCAGCCAGGCTGAGTGCTTCGGCAAGTAGCGGCAATGCATGCGCGGCATTTTGTTTTCGCGCCACGACGGCGCGCAATACTTTTACCGTCAGGACATCACGGCCTCGACGTGTCTGGCTCGCCAGAATATCTGCCTTGGTCAAATGCAGTGCGGCTGTTTCAAGGTCGTTACGACCCAGTGACGCATAGGTTTTGGCAATCGAGAACACGAGCTGGTACTGCATAAAAAAGGGCAAATAATCATTTTCGTTGAAGATGCTCGCCAGCCTCGCCAGCTTATCGACAAGTTTGTCGACGGTTTCATTGCAGCCGCGGAGTGAATGAATGCGAATTTGTTCGGCCAAGGCATACATGGTGAGGCGCGGCAGATTTCGATTATTCGACAGCACGTAAAGATTATCGAGAATATTCAGTGCGCGTCGTTCGTCACCCTGACTCAAGGCGACATAGGCCAATGTCCGGTAGGCAAGGTGCACTGTGTCTGGAAGGCCGACACGCTCAATCACATCGAGGCGATGTGCCAGCATGGCTTCGGCCGCTGCGGGTTGGTCGCGTTCGAATAAAGCCGCTGCCAACACGGCCGCATACAAGCTGGATACCATGCTGCGACGGCCATTGCTTCGTTCGGCTTCCATCAGTGCTGGTTGCAATACAGCCTCTGCCTGATAGGCATCGCCGTCCCAGAGGTAGCTTAAACCTGCCATCGTGCGGCCGAATGCAAGCGCAAGCGGTAGCGTGTCGGTATTACCTTCGGGTGGCGCTTTAGAGACTCGTCGGCGTGTTTCATCGGTATTGCCGGCATGCAAGGCAACCAGTGCCAGCGGGTTTTCGTAAGCCAGCGCATAGACCGGTTCCGCCATGGGCGCTGGTAGTTCAGGCCAGCGTATAAAGAAGCTCGGTATCAAACCCAGGCGATCGGCATAAGCCGCCGCCCCTGCGGCGACACGCGTTGCGATCACAAGCGTACGCGGGCTTGCCAACGGATCTTCCAACGCCTCCCTGGCAATGGCGAGTGCTTCTCGATTGCGATCGCCGAAGGCCATGATCCATGCACCAATGAGGCGAAGTTCGATGTCATCGGCAAGCAATGTGGCGGGAATGCGATCGAGCCACATTCTGGCTTCCAACAGTTTGCCTTGCGTACCCAGTGTCCATATTGCGCGTGCTGCATGTGATTGCGCGGCAGGCTCGTCTCCCGCGGCGAGTGCGTGACATGCCGCTTCGTGAAAACGTTCCTGTTTGGCAAACCAGTAGAAAGCGCGGCAATGCAGAATTTCCTGTTGCTCGAGTGGCAATTGCTCGAATCGGCTAAGCAGAAAATCACGCGCCAGCGGATGCAAGCGCATCCAATCCTGTTGTTCGGCCACCATCAGGATCGGCGTATCCACCATTAATTGGTCGAGATAGGCAGCCGTCATTTCGCATTTTGTAATCGATAAGCAAAGCTCGACATTCATCCGTTCGAGGATGGCGATCTGGGTCAGGAATTCCGCGACCGGCGTCGGTAATTGCGAGAATAGTGATTCAATGAAATAACTTTCGATATCGCCATGCCGACCCGAAAGCGAACGAATAGCGGTCGGCAAATCCGGCGAGCGCTCGATGGTCGCGGCGGCAAGTTGCAGGCCGATCGGCCAGCCTTCGGTTGCATCGTGCAATCGCGTACAGTCATCGAGACTTATTTTTTGTCCAAACTGCTTTTCGAGTATGGCTATCGACTCTTCCAGTCGCAGTCGCAAATCATCAACGCTAAGAATGGCAAGATTGCCTTTTGCAAGCAGCTCGGCAGTGGGTAGCGCAAGCGATATTCTCGAGCCAAGCACAATGTGCAGGTTGGGTGGTGCGTTGTAAATCAGGTAAGCCAGCGAGCGTTGCAAGGTGAGTTCTGGCAGCCGTTCGGCATCGTCGATGATCAATACCGTTTCGCTACCAAGACTGGCAATTTCCGAAAGTAGTCCGGTCAGCGCTTCGATTTGTTGTTCCGACTGCAATGCATAGCGTGAGGCTAGGTCATCGAACGCAGGTCGGCCGCTGGCGCTGCGAATGGCATGCAATAAAGCCATCGTAAAGCGCATGGGATCATCTTGCGAGTCAACACTCAACCAGGCAACGATAGCTCCGTCTTCCAGCCACAGTCGCCGCCATTGAGAAAGCAGGGTTGTTTTCCCGAACCCGCGAGGGGCGTAAACATGGATTGCGGTCCGCTCCCGAATATCACTCCAAATTTTGGAAAGCCGATCACGTAGCAATGCAGTACGCGGCACCCGGGGCGGCATGGTTTTGAGAATGAATTCGGACTCGGACATCTCAGCATAGTCGTTGGAATACGGGCGGTAAGCGCTCAACGCGGAGACCATGAGCAGATTACTCCAATACTCTAATGGCTTCTGTGACTCTCGTCGCGACGACATGCAGGGGCACGCTGGGTAGAGACAAAACGAGGGCGACCGTGCTGCTCAAATCAGCTGCCCGTGGCTACATGCGAAGACCAATGGATATGCATTATTTTCCAGCCGGCCGGTGTCTTTGCCAGCAACATGGTTTCACTCACCAGCTGCGTTGTGGATTTCCCGGCATTCTGCGGGAACAGGGCTTTTTCGCTGATTACCCATGCAAAGCTAGTGTCCGCACGTGCCTGTCGTCGTAATAATTGCCGGCGGTTTTTTTGCAGATAGGCGGCGTCAGTTTTTGCCGGGCCATTGAGGTAGTCGGAACGACTGCCTTGAATAATTCCATTACTGATGACCACGAGACCCGGATCGAGAAATTTTTCGGCGGCGGAAAGATCGCCCGATGCCAGCTTCGCCATAAAACTATCAACGACCTGCACAGCGGCGTTTGCTTCCGGAGCAATGCTGAGCACTGGCGCGGATGGTTTATCGATTTGCTTGCCATTGCCAATGGTCGCAGCGGGAATGGACGATTGCGCGAGCGATGGCCTGCCGACATCTACGGCAACCAGCAGACTCAAAGTAAGCAAGACGAGCAGCAGTTTCATGGGTCTCAAGTTCGCATTTCCATGTGCCTAATGTGCGTCCAATGGCATCCAGGCACCCCCCCATAAATGGGGGGGAATTACAGCTTGATCGCAGCCACTATCTGGCTACGCAATTCAACCCCGCCTCCTCGCGCAAAAAAACTTGCCGGAGTGCCGCCTCTTTTCAGGAGAATAATTTTGGGAAATATTCATACGCTGCGGTCAAAATTACCGGTACGCGCTGCGATGAGCGCGGCTTTATTGCTGGCCCTAGCAAGCATTCCCGAAGCAGTGATGGCGCAGGATTGCGGCGGCGGTAGTGGCATAACGCAATGTGCCAATGCCAATGCAATCGGCAGTTACAGCACTTCGGTTGGCTATGGCAGTCTCGCCGATGGCATTGGTGGTGTTGCGATTGGCGCCTATTCTTCTGCGACCGATCCAGCGCCTGGCAGCAACTATGCCTTCAATGCGCCCTCGACTGCGGTCGGTTTTCATTCCAACGCTTATAACAACGGCGTTGCCATCGGCGCCTATGCCAATGCCAGTGGCTCCAACTGCGGTCAATCCGGCGGTACCTGCGTCGGCTACGCGACGGCAATTGGCACCTATAGCCAGGCCACGGGGGCCTACAGTATGGCGATTGGTCTGCATGCATCGGCAGATGGTTTGTTTGCTTCGGCATCGGGCGCCTACAGTCATGCAGTCGGCGACTTCAGCGCTGCGAGCGGTGCCAATAGCAACGCATACGGCAACGCTTCTGCTGCGACCGGCGCCGGTGCAAGCGCTCTGGGTAACTACAGCACAGCGACCGGTTCCTCGGCCACTGCGATTGGCGCCGCATCAACAGCAACCGGTAATGAGGCTTTCGCTTATGGCTCACGCAGCGTTGCCACCGGTGTTTACAGCTACGCGATCGGTGATTACAGCAATGCCTTGGGCGCCTACAGCACTGCAATCGGCAACTTTTCCAGTGCTGTCGGTGCAGGCTCGTACGCGAGCGGTGATTACTCTACGGCTAACGGTGCCTTGAGCAATGCCGGTGGTTTTTCCAGCACGGCAAACGGCACCTATAGCAGCGCGATCGGTGATTACAGCACGGCCAATGGCGTTTATAGCTTGGCTGTCGGTAGCCATAGCAACGCGACAGGTGCCTATAGCCAGGCAATGGGTGACTACGGCAGTGCCGAAGGCGCTTACAGTTTAGCGATCGGCAATTACAGTATTGCCAACGGTGCATACAGTATTGCAGCGGGCGATTTTAGTACGGCAATTGGTTCGCTTTCGGTAGCGGCAGGTACGTCGAGTACGGCCGTTGGCGATACCAGCACGGCAACCGGTGAGTTTAGCTCAGCACTGGGCGCTTACAGTTATGCCTCCGGCGGTTACAGCAATGCGACCGGTTACTACAGTAGTGCTACTGGTGAATCCAGTAGTGCAACCGGAGCATTTAGTTCTGCCTCCGGCTTAAACAGCACCGCAAGTGGCACTGGCAGTATCGCTTCGGGTGCAAACAGCACGGCGAATGGTGCATTCAGTACTGCCTCGGGCAGCAATAGCATGGCCAGTGGCGCTGGAAGTATTGCATCGGGTGCCAACAGCACGGCAATGGGTACCGGTGCTAATGCTACGGCGACCAATAGTGTTGCGATAGGCGCAAATTCGAGTACTGGCGTACGCACTAATACTGTATCGGTTGGTGCTGTCGGCAATGAACGCCAAATCACCAATGTTGCCGCAGGCACATCGGGCACCGATGCAGTCAACCTAAATCAGCTCAACGCGGCCATTACTGATTTCGGCGACTTCGCAACCGGTATGTCAACGCGTATCGATCAGCTCGATAACAGAGTGAGCCGCAGCGGTGCTATGCAGTCGGCGATGTCGATGATGAGTGCCAGTGCAGCAGGTATTCGCGAGACGAATCGTCTTGCCGTCGGTGCCGGATTTCAAGGCGGACAAAATGCACTTTCGATAGGTTTCCAGCGTGCATTGTCGGATACAACCACATTCACGTTAGGCGGCGCATTTAGCGGCGGACAATCCACCGTCGGCATCGGCTATGGCGTTGGTTGGTAAAAATGTATCAGTAAAAGAATTGTGTTATCGGGAAAATATTTTCTCGTATTTTTTCAAAACCCAAACCAGGGAAGAAACAATGACATTGCCAAAAAATATTCTCACACTTGCGGTTCTGATGGTCGTTGGCGGATCGGCAATAGCGGCTGATACCAATGCAATCATTAATCGTGCCGCTGGCCAGATTAAAAGCAATCCTGCAGTAACGCGATCCTCGGTCAATGATAGATTTGTTGCCCGCAACACTATTGTTGATGCTAACGGTACCGAGCATGTGCGCTTTAACCGCAGTTTCAAGGGCTTGCCGGTGATCGGTGGCGATATAGTCGTACATACGAAGGCCGGCCGTTTCGACAGTGCAAGTCTGACGCTTGCAAAGCCGCTAAGTCTGTCCATTACACCAAAAATTTCTAGTAAAGATGCAGTAGTCATTGCCGGTAGCGATTTTGGTATCCGCTTTGAACAATTGCCGACAACGCGTCTTGTTGTCTTTGCTCGTAACGCGATTCCGAAACTCGCCTACGAAACGGTTTATTCAGGCGTACGTACCGACCAAACTCCGACGCGCATGCATTATTTCGTGGATGCAAACACCGGGAAAATTCTGGATAAGTGGGACGCGATCGAAACCGGCAAAATACCGAATATCGGCACACCCACGCCTGTGCCCGCCATGGGTCTTGGCCGTACGCTGTTATCGGGAACTGTGCCGCTGAATACCGTCTTTAACAGCCGCAGACTTTATGAGCTAAAGGACGCAACCCGCGGCGGTATTTACACCTTGGATTACGGCAATACCTTTCGCGATGAAACCGCCATAAAATTTGTTGATGGCGACGATGTCTGGGGTAACTTTACTCGGTCCGACCGTGCCACGATTGCAATTGATGCTCAGTATGGCGTCACCAAAACCTGGGACTATTATAAAAATAATTTCGGACGCCTAGGTGTTGCCAATGATGGTGTCGGCACCATGAATGCCG
>JBDTTC010000073.1:0-15581 GCA_039930825.1 Arenimonas sp. | reverse complement strand
AGCCCTTTTTATGATGCTGCCATTCTTGAGCGCGGCGTGGGCATTCGTTTCAAGGACGAAGAAAGACATAACGTCGAAGAATATTGCATCAGCGAAGGGTGGGTTCGTTTGCCGTTCGGCAAAACACTGGATCGGCGCGGCAATGCGATTACGGTAAAAGTAAGTGGTGAAGTTATTGCCTACTTTCTTGATACCGCCGAAAAGAAATAAACATGGCCGGTACCGGTAACTCAACCCGTGCAATTTTTTATGCGCTAGGTGCAAACCTTGGTATTTTTGTTGCCAAATTAGCGGCAGCTATGTTCACTGGCTCGGGGGCGATGCTGGCCGAAGCCGTGCACTCCTTGGCCGATTGCGGCAACCAGGGTTTGCTGTTGCTAGGCATGAAACGGTCGAAGTTGCCGGCAACGCCGGACTTTCCATTGGGCTATGGCAAGGAAACCTATTTCTGGTCATTCCTGGTGGCCTTGATGTTGTTCTCGGTCGGCGGTGCATTTTCCGTCTATGAAGGCATACACAAACTTTCCTTTCCCGAACCTTTGGAAAAACCCTGGCTGGCTATCGGCGTTCTGGTTTTCAGTATCGTGCTTGAGTGGCTGTCGCTGCGCGCTTGCCTGCAGGAAATCAATCAGGCGAGAGACAAAAGTTCTTTGTGGCACTGGTTCAAGGAAAGCCGCAATAGCGAAATGATCGTGCTATTCGGCGAGCAGCTTGCCGCGTTATTGGGACTGGCCTTCGCACTCGCCGCCATTGGCATCAGCATGGTCACCGGCAACCCGATCTACGATGCCATTGGCACCATTGGCATTGGTGTTTTGCTGATTATCATTGCCGTATTCGTCGCCATTGAAATCAAGGCGCTTTTGATTGGACAGAGCGCAGCGCCGGCAAGACGCAAGGAAATCGAGGATTACCTGCACTCCCATCCGGACACAATGGAAATTCACAACGTGATTACCCTACAGTTGGGCCCGGAAATCATGGTGTCGGTAAAAGTCGGTATGGACCCGGAACTGCGTGCAGCCGATATGATTGAACAGATCAACAAAATCGAAGTAGAGATGCGGCAGAAATTCCCGGAAATTAAATGGCTGTTCTTCGAGCCCGATCTTCACGCCTGAGTTGATATAGTCGCGTTCGGTACTTCGTTAAAGGCAGCTCCGGGTGTAGGCTTTGCCCGAGCGTATTTTGGAGAGCAGCAATGAACAGACTTCACACCCTTTCCATTTGTGTATTGTTGTCGCTAACCAGCCCGTTGGCGATGGCAAGCGGTGGTGGCAGCTCAAGCAGTTCCATGCCTAGCCAGACTGCGCCGCAATATGATCCCGCGGTGGAATTCAAGAATGGCGTCGAAGCCATGAAACTGGAAAAATTCAAGGATGCCGAGCGGGCATTTGACAAGGTATTGTCGGCCAACCCCAAACATCCGAGAACCAATTTTCTGGCTGGCCTGGTGCGTTCAGCACAGGATAATTTCAAGGGCGCGCGGCGTTACTATGAAAAAGCCATCAAGTACGATGACAATTTGATTCAGGCTCACCAGGAATTGGCGATTGCAGATTTAAAACTAGGCGATGTCGACAAAGCCAAGTTGATTCTGGAGGATTTAAAATCACGCGCATCCAAATGTGCCGACACCTGCGCACAAGCAGCCGATTTGAAAGCGGCAATACCGGCAATCGAGCAAGTGTTGGCCCCTGCCCCGGCATCTACACCAACATCGCAAATCACTACGAGGATCGACTTGCTGCTCGCCGATGCCAATAGCGGTGACCATGCTTATTTTGATGCCGTTGCCTTGATCAACGAAGGCCATTACCAGGAAGCCATCGTGCAGCTCAATATTTCATCGCAAGTTTTCGGGCCGCATCCGGACATCCTCACCTATCTTGGTTTCGCCAACCGTAAATTGGGCAGGCTGGATGTTGCAGAAGATTATTATCGGCAAGCACTCACAGCCTCACCGGGGCATTTGGGTGCAACGGAATATTACGGCGAACTGATGGTGCAGCGCGGTGATCTGATGGGTGCCCGACGCATGCTGACCAAACTTGAAAATTCCTGCGGCTTTGGCTGCGCACAAGCAGATGAGTTGCGCCGATGGATTATTGCCGCCAAAGCAAAAGCCTCCTGATCGGAAGCATCATTTTTGCGGCCAGCAGCATTACTCTCGCACTGTCGGCAAATATTCCGCTGCGAGCATCGGGCTGGGTTCCTGCTGACCGGCAATTGCATGCCCTGAGTTTCGAGCCCGTAGAATGTTTGTTGCCGGGTCGCGATGAAAAAATCACACGCTCGGTTGCTATCGGCCGTGCCGCATTTCGTACACCGCTGGTACTTGGCGGACAAGCTGCGCGTGCAGGACTTTCCTGCAATAGTTGCCACCGCAATGGTCACAATAATCCGGACTTCATGTTTCCCGGGCTTTCAGGCCTAG
Organism: Arenimonas sp.; assembly: GCA_039930825.1. Lineage (GTDB taxonomy): Bacteria > Pseudomonadota > Gammaproteobacteria > Xanthomonadales > Xanthomonadaceae > Arenimonas. The sequence goes on along the minus strand of JBDTTC010000073.1, from coordinate 13,144 downwards.
CGGGAACTGCCGATGTCACCTCCTCCCTGATGAGCTCGCATCGTGGCGATGGTGTGGTGAATCCAGCGATCATTCCCGATCTTGGGGGGCCGAAAAATTCCCGGAAAATTTCCCGTGACACCAGCAATCGGGAATTGGAAACATTCATTCACGGTTTGATTGTGGAAGAATTCGACGGGCCCGAGCCAACGCAATTAACCATCGATGGCCTGGCATCCTATGTCCGCATGCTCTCCGTGAACGCCTGCCCGACGGCTGCAGAACAAAAAATACGTTTGTCCGGCTATCTTTACGATGCTCGCAATGCAATGCAGGCTGCACAGTTTTCAATCGATGCCAAGGATCCGGGCACCACGCGTCTGATGCTCGCCAGCGCCCGCAGCGTGCTGGGCATGATTAACGAACGTTATGCGGGACCGGAGCTTGCTTCAGATAGGCGCTTGCTAAGTGATGCCGATCTTGAATTGGCCGCAATTCAACAGGCACTCGATAACGGTGCAGACGATGTCCCGCTTCGAATCATCGCCTGGCAAACCAGAATGCCGCGCTGGACGAAAAAACTTGAACATAACGAAAGCTTGTCCTTGTTCAATGCAACGCATCTGACATCAAAACCGTAATCTGCGCGATGGCTCTAACTCACCCAGGGCACTGCGAAATTATTTTTTGATTTGATCGTAAGGTACATATCCATCCCATTCGGTCGGACTCGACTTGTCGCCAATCAACGCTTCCAGTAAGTATTTGAAAATACGTTAACTCTGTGTTCTTTGCAGTCTAGTATCATGTTGCACGGGTGACGGTATGGCATCGGTTTCGGTCGCATGTCAGAACGGAAGCAGTTGCCAATACCCCTAAGACGAACGAGCAGGAGGATTATTACAACTATTTCATTCAGGCCGGTGTTTCGGCCTCGATTGTCTTCACATGAACAGGTTCGGCAAACCTAGCTTTCCTGCGGCTGTGGTGTGGTTCCGCGCTATACTTTGACGGGGCTGAATTAGGGGTACTTGATTAGCATGATCAGGCAATCATTATTTGTGCAATTGCCAAACAGGGCCGCCTGCCTGTTCTTGTTTGGCCTGCTTTGCACGATTAGCAACCACGCCTCGGCAATGGCCACCACATTATCGAGACACCCTCTGGAAACCCGTGCCCTGGTCGATCCCAAGGGCGTGCTCGAAGAGTTGCCCGGTGTGCTGGAAATAGCCAAGGCCTCGAAAGACAACAAGGAACTGGCATTACTTTATCTGGCGAAGTCGAACGCTTGCCGCGTAATTGCCGATTGGGCCTGCCAGACGCTTGCCGCACAGAATGCCCGCTTTGCGGCTGAAGCTGCAAACTTGCCTGAGCTTCAAGTACGCGCAATGATTGCCGAAAGTCGCGGTCTAATGCCATTACAGGAGTTCAACCGCAGCGAACGTCTGCTGGGTGAAGCGGTAAGTCGGCTGAAGTCGCACCCCTATCCCGAACTTTCTGCGGATGTATATCTTGCCTATTCTTCGATGAGCTATACGCTCGGCAAACATGCGCTTGCCGAGGATTACGCTGCACGCGGCCTGGTCGCCCTAGGCGATAATCCTGCATTGTTGGTGAGGACACGTTTGCTTAGAAATCAATCGCGTGCAATGGCGCAACTGGGGAATATTACCGGTGCGCAAAACGTACTGAGAATTGCACTTGGCCTGACCGAGAAAATCCAGGATCCGAAATTAAGCGCCGAGTTATTCCTTGAAGATGCCCGCATTGCCCGCATGAAAAATGATGTTCCAACGCAGGTATTGAACGGTCAAAAAATACTGGCGCTCGCAGCACAATTGAAGAATGCACAACTTTACGGCTTGGGACATGAAGTACTCGGGCTGGCCGCCATCAATAATGGCGACAGTGCACTGGCCGAGCGCGAGTTATTACTGGCGCAGGAGACTTATCACAAACTCAAGCTTGACCGTGATGAACGCCAGGCATTGCGCGCACTGGTTCAAGACATGCTGGGCCACGAGCGTCCAAGAGCATTAGCCGAGCCCCTGATGGCACGTTTGATTGAACTGGAAAGCTCGCTCGATTCGTATGACAGGACGCAGGCGAATGATGACTTCAATGCCAGGTTGAAATATATGCAGCAGGAGTTCGAGGTAGAAAAACTCAAAACTTCCGCGGCACTTGCAACGCAACGGGAAAAAAATCTCGAAATCCAGCAACGCTTTTACCTGACGGTCGCCGCGCTGAGTATTTTACTGGTACTGGTATCCAGCGGTTTTTATCTTTACCAGCGCCGCTTCAACAAACAGTTGCAGACGGCGAATGATCAACTAAGGCTTAGCGAAACCAGGATGCGCGCCATCGCGAATAATATTCCGGCATTGATTTCGCATCTTGATAAAGAACAACGTTATCTGTTCTCGAACTCGTTTTCCGGCCAAGTGTTCGGCATGGATACCCAAAGCATGATCGGCAAGTCGGTTCGCGAAGTTCGTGGAGAGCTACTCTATCAGGACCTGAAACCCTATATTGAAGCGGCATTGAGCGGCGAGTCGGTGAGCTTCGAAGGCAAAAGCGACGTCAACGGAAGACTGTATTTTTATCAGACCAGTTACGTTCCTGATCGCAATGCCGATAAAGACGTACAGGGTTTCTTTGCGCTGACTTTCGACATTACCGATCTAAAACTGGCGGAAGCTGAACTCGAACGTCTATCTCGAATCGACAGCATGACCAACCTGGCCAACAGGCGCTACTTCGAAGAGCGCTTATCAACGGCACTTATGCATGGACATTCCGAAAAAGAATCCATCGCCCTGCTTTATCTGGACATCGATCATCTGAAAACCATCAATGATGAAAATGGCCATGCCGTCGGCGATGCAGTGATCACCACTTTCGCGGAAAGGCTGTTACGCAGCGTACAAACAGAAGACCTCGTGGCACGCCTTGGCGGTGACGAGTTTGCAGTGCTTATCGAAAACCCCAATCCTGAAAGTGGCGAGAATATTGCCAAGAAATTTCGGGCGATCATGGAAAGACCGATTGTCGTGGATGATGTAAAACTGTTCGTGACTGCCAGCATAGGCGTCGCCTACTGTGCACAGAAACCGTCCGCGAAAGAACTATTGAGTCTTGCCGATAAGGCATTGTACGCGGCAAAAGCTGCCGGACGTGCGACCTATCAAACTGTGGTCGGACAATAAACTGGTTCTTGATTATTCTTTGTCACTGAAAAGATTCTAAAAATTCTCCAGCGGTATGCCGCATGATGCGGTCCGAATAAAAGCTATCAATATATTCCCCGCCCTTAAGCATTTCTGTACGGCAACGCACACAAAACGAACCCTATTTTTGTTCATCACAGGTTGCCAAATCCGATGTTAGTTTGAGCTCCCGAACAATATTGGAGCGCATCGCGATGAACAAATTACACTTGATGAGTTTTGCCCTGCTTGCATTATCGCCTGCGGCATTTTCACAAACTGCCAACACTTCCGAAAGCACACAAATCGAGGCCAGTACCGGTCCGGTTACCGTGACCTCACATCAGTCTTCAACGCTGCCGAATGCGTCCGACTATGCGGTGCAAATTTCCGATCTGGACAAGAATGGCGATGGCCGTTTGTCACGCCGCGAAATTCCATCCTCACACGCGCTGACTTTTGAATTCCGTCTGGTTGACCGCAATCACGATGGCTATATTACGGCAAGCGAATTGGCGAATTGGAAATAAGCGGGCCTAGGAAATATCAGGCAATCCCCGGGTGAATGAGGCAATCACCCGGGCTACGCTTAAGGCATTCTGACAATCTCGCTACCTTCATTACAAAACCGACTGATTCCAGTATTTCGACATCGGTGTTCGGATCACCGTTAACCGCAATAATTTCGGCCTGGCGTTCTTTCCAGATCATGCCGTTCTTTTTGCCTATCGCACTGGCTACTTCCGGTTGTGATTGCCGTTCAATCGTGACCGGCAGTACAAGCAAGTATCTGGCATGCAAATGCTGCCGGACCCATGACTTCCGAGCTTTGCGCAACCGTAAGCCAAGGCTTATGCTCGGCCAACCGTTTGACGTTCCGGAGTGATCTATGGCCATCCTTGTTCGCAGCTCCTTGCTGTTTTTGAGCACTGCCCTTTTATTAGGCACCGTTCTTACCGCCTGTAAGAAATCCGATGCCCCACCGGAGACAGGCACGGTAACGGCTGCGGTCAATAGCGCACCTTCAAAACCGGCGCTCGGAAGTTTTGGAGTTGACCTAAACAATATGGATCGCAGCAAGACACCCGGCGATGATTTTTTCGACTTTGTTAATGGTAATTGGGTGAAAAATACCGAGATACCTGCCGATCGCTCCCGTTACAACAGCTTTAGTGTGTTGAGTGAAATAGCACTCACACGCACTCGCGCCATTGCGGAAGAAGCTGCTGACAATAAAAGTACCAGTAGCGACAGCAAAAAAGTCGGCGACTTCTATACTGCATTCATGGATGAAGCGGGCATCGAGGCAAAAGGTATAGCGCCCGTCCAAGCAGAACTTGACACAATTACTGCCCTGAAAGACAAGACCGAACTGGCACAAGCACTCGGCCAAACATTGCGGGCCGATGTCGATGTACTTAATTCCACCGATTACTACACGGATCGTCTATTTGGTTTGTGGGTTTCGCAAAACCTCGACAAGCCGAATGAATACACGGCTTATTTTTTGCAAGGTGGTCTGGGTATGCCAGATCGTGATTTCTATCTCGAAGGTGGCCGCATGGTCGAGATGCGCAAGAATTATCAAGAACATATTGCAAAAATCTTGACGCTTGCAGGCATCAAGGCATCCGATGTAAAAGCAAAACAAATTCTGGCTCTGGAAATTGCCATTGCCCGCACCCATGCCACGCAGGAAGATAGCAATGATGTGAAAAAAGGCGCGAATTTCTGGACCCGCGCTGATTTCGTCGCAAAAGCGCCCGGATTGAATTGGGACGCCTACTTTGATGGTGCGAGCCTGAAAGACCAGGCGAATTTTATCGTATGGCAACCAAGTGCCGCCGTTGGCATTTCGAAACTGGTCAATACGCAATCGCTTGAAACCTGGAAAGATTATCTGGTTTTCCACGCCATTGATCGCGCTTCCCCCAATTTGGCCAAGGCATTTGTCGACGAACGTTTTGATTTTTACGAAGCCAAACTCAACGGCACCCCTCAGCAACAGGATCGCTGGAAGCGCGGTATCACCGAGCTGAATGAATCACTGGGTGAAGCCGTTGGTAAAATTTATGTCGAGCGGCATTTCAGCCCGGAAACAAAAAAACGTGCGGACGAAATGGTGAAAAACCTGTTGGCTGCATTCGGCAAACGTATCGATGCGATCGCGTGGATGACTCCGGCCACCAAATCGCATGCGAAGGCAAAACTTGCCACGCTAAAAGTCGGCATGGGTTATCCGGAAAACTGGCGTAATTATTCCGCACTTCAAATCAATGCCGACGATGCATTGGGCAATACGGAACGTGCGAGCCTGTTCGAATATCAGCGCAATATTGCAAAACTCGGTACGCCCATGGATCGCAACGAATGGTATTTACTGCCACAAACGGTGAACGCCCTGAATGTCCCATTGGAAAACCGACTTTTATTTCCTGCGGCAATTCTCGAGGCACCGTTCTTCGACGGTGCAGCAGACGATGCGGTTAATTACGGCGCCATTGGTGCCGTGATCGGCCATGAAATTACGCATAGTTTCGATTCAAGCGGCGCTTTGTTCGACGAACACGGTCGCATGGTGAATTGGTGGACGCCGGAAGACTTGGCAAAATTCGATGCTGCCGGTGCCGCGTTGGCTGCGCAATACGATAGCTACAAACCCTTCCCGGACCTTGCTGTCAACGGCAAGCTGACACTCGGAGAAAATATCGCCGACGTGGCTGGCCTCGCCACTGCACATGATGCCTATGTGTTATCGCAGCAAGGTAAACCGGTCGTAGCGCTTGAAGGGTTTATGCCGGAACAGCGTTTCTTCCTGGGCTGGGCACAAGCTTGGCGCTCCAAAGCACGCGAACCCGCTGCTCGAAATGCGGTTCTCACGGACGTTCATGCACCTGGACAATATCGCGCCGAAACCGTTCGTAATCAGGATGCCTGGTATAGCGCATTCGATGTAAAAGAAGGGCAGCAACGCTATTTAGCTCCCGATAAACGCGTCAAAGTCTGGTAACAGAAAAATTAACTATCCGGAGAAATCAATATGCGTTCATTGACACTTTTTCTTTCAGGCTTGCTGGTCACCCTTGCCGGCTGCGCTAGCTCGGGAAGTTCCACCCACAACCTGGTGGCGAATGCCATTGCCAATCCAGCACGTTCAGAAGCCGACCGCGAACGCGATAATCGTGACAAGCCGCAAGAAGTACTGAGCTTGGTCGGATTCAAGCGCGGCGGCGTTATCGCCGACATTTTTGGCGGTGGCGGCTACTACAGTGAAATTTTATCGGACGTGGTAGGCCCTAAAGGCCAGATCCGCCTAATCAACAACACCGCTTATGACGGCTATGCAAAGAAAGGTCTGGAAAAGCGTCTGGCCGATAATCGTTTGCCGAATGTGCAGTATGAAGTTTCGTCGTCCGACGACATGAAGCTTGGCAATAATATGCTGGACGGTGCCTTGATCGTGATGTCTTATCACGATCTCTATGTGGCTGACCCAAATGAGGGTTGGCCTGCAATCGATGCATCGCAATTCATCGATCAAATTGTGACTGCACTCAAACCGGGCTCAAAATTACTGATCGTTGATCATGCTGCACGTGAAGGCAGCGGCAAGACTGATTCGCAAATATTGCATCGTATCGATGAAAAATTTGCTATCGCCGATTTCAAAGCACACGGACTTGAATACGTCGGCTCCATATCCGATTTACGAAATAGCGCAGACGATCACAGCCTGAATGTTTTCAATGCCGCCATCAAAGGCAAGACCGATCGCTTCGTGCACGTCTATAAAAAACCGTAAACAAAGCCGTCAAAGCAAATTGGTTGACAAATTTTTACATGAATCCTTAATGCATATTCAGCAAGTAAACGCTCGCTAAATACCAATGAATGCAGGCCGCCGAAAACCGGGCGGCCTCAGACTTCGTTCAGCAGAATTCGGGCCTCATAGGCATCGTGAAATCCGTCACAACGAGGCTTGCCATGAACCGTACCAAATCAGCAACACTGCTAGTCACTACCATCGCCGGTATGTTGTCGCTGGCTGCCACTACTTCGGTGCTGGCACAACGTGGTGGACATCGGGATGCTTCCGAACAGGATAATAAACCTGTCGCTACGGAAGATGATTCCCGTGAAAAGAAAAAACATCGTGGCGAGCAAGCTCGTACCGAACCGGCACGGGCAGCGCAAGTCGTTCGCGAATCGAACGCACAGCAAAACCCCCAGCGTTTTCAAGAAGCGCAGTCCGAGAATAATCGACGCGATGTTCGCACCAACAATCCGCGTACAGATGACACACGCCAGCAAAACGAGCGTGAACGCGATGGCATACGCCTACGCCAGCAGCAAGAACAGGAAAACCAGCAAAGCCGCCAGGTAGCGGAACGTGATGCAGCAGCCCAACGTATAGCCTTGCAACGCGGCAATGCTGACCGTGCCCGAACCGGCCGTGATAATCAAAACGAACGCACTGACAGCCAATCCCTGGCTTTCCGTGACAGTCGTCGTCCCGATGATCGCAACAACCGCAATAACCACAACGATCAAAACGACAATAATCGCGACAATCGCAACGATAACCGTGACAATCGCGACAATCGCAACGATAACAATCGATCACGCCCCGACCAAGAGCGTCAACATCGTCAATCGCAGGAACAGCAACAACGTCAGGCGAATGACTATCGTCGTCACCAAGATAATCAATCATCGGATTCACGACGCTTGTATGAACGCCTGCGTCAGCAAAACCGTAATGAACAATATCGTTCACAGCAACGCTATTACGATCGTTTAAGCCAGCAACGTCGCAACTACGGCAACAACCGCTATAGCTTCAATATCAACTATTACAACTCGCCGATCATCTATCGCTATTCACGTGGCGGCAGTTATTACTATGCCAACCGCTACCAAGCCGACTTGATGCATCAGGCGATCAATTATGGTTACGAAGAAGGTTTGTATGCCGGTCGTGCGGATCGTTCCGACAGATGGGGTTACAACTACCGTGATGCCTTTGCCTACCAGGATGCCAACTATGGTTACTACGGTTATTACGTAGACCAGGGTACCTACAATTATTACTTCCGCGAAGGCTTCCGCCGTGGTTATGATGATGGTTACTATAGTCGTTACCAGTACGGACGTCGCTACGGCAATGGCTATTCCACCAATGATTCGATACTGCGTTTAATCCTGAATCTCAGCAACTGGCATCACTGATATACCAAACGCCTAAAATATCAGCCCCTTGTCTTCGGATAAGGGGCTTTTTTGTGCCCGTTGCAATACTCGGAAGCCGCGTACGGTAATATCGCCTATCGTTCGAAACGCAAGGGTTACAAAATGCGCATTTTCCCAGCCATTTCACTGCTATGCATATTGTTACTACCTGCAGCACAACTGCAAGCACAAACCGAGACGACAACGCAGGAACAAGAGCTCGATACTTTTATTGAAAAAGGCATGAAAGACTGGAAGCTTCCAGGACTTTCAATCGCTGTCGTCAAAGACGACAAACTAGTCTATCTAAAAGGCTTCGGCATCAGGACCCTGGGCGATACCACACCGGTCGATGCCGACACACAATTCGGTATTATGTCGACGACCAAGGCTTTCACTACTCTTTCAATCGCCATGCTGGTGGATGAAGGCAAAATAAACTGGGATGACCCTGTCACCAAGTACCTACCCTGGTTTCAAATGCCGACACCCTATCTGACCGAGCAAGTTACCGTGCGTGATTTATTACGCCATAACGCCGGCCTCGGCAACGCAGACATCTTATGGAGTCGCGGTGATTTCAATACGCATGAAATCCTGACGCGCGTACATTATTTAAAACCTGCCTATTCATTGCGCAGTAGTTTCATCTATCAAAACGTGATGTACGGCGCAGCCGGTGAAGTTATCGCCGCAGCCTCCGGCATGAGTTGGGAGCAATTCGTTACCACTCGCATTTTAAAACCCTTGGAGATGGATCACTCCTACGCCAGCTTAGCCTTGTCGCTGGCATCGAAGGACAGCAATCGTTCTTCGGCACATTTTGAAATAGATAATCAACTAAGAGTCATTAGAGACGTACCGGTTGATCCGGTTCCTGCAGCTGGCGCGACCTGGTCAACGGCAAGCGATATGGGACATTGGCTACAATTTTTACTCGCGGGCGGGCAATACAAGGGAAAACGTCTCGTCAGCGAAGAAAGTTTTCACGAGTTATTTTCGCCACAATCACTTATTCCACCAAACGACTTTTACCCAAGCACTGCACTCACAAAACCGCACTGGACCGCATATGGCCTTGGCTGGTTTCTGCAAGACTACCGTGGCAAATTCGTTGCCATGCATACCGGCAGCATGGATGGCCGCACCGCACTTATCGGTTTGCTGCCAGATGATCACCTCGGCGTTTACGTTTTCGGCAATGCCGATCACGTCGAGCTCCGGCACGCCATCATGTTGAAAGTTTTTGATCTTTACACCGATGCACCTACGCGTGACTGGAGTGCGGATTTACTCAAACTCTACACCGACGCCAAAAAAGAACAGGACAAGGCTGTTGCCGAGCAGGAAAAACAGCGCGTCAAGGGAACTCGACCAAGCCTTGCACTGAATGAGTACACCGGCCGTTACGTGCATCCCGCCTGGGGCGATATTGTCGTAAGCGAACAAAACGGAAAACTGAAAATCCGTTTCGGCATCGGCGAAGAAAACGACGGTATTCTCGAACACTGGAATTACGACAGCTTCCGCGCACGTTTTGGCGATGGCCGTTATGGCTGGACAATGTTGCAGTTCTCGCTATCGCCAAACGGAAAAGTCGCCAGCCTGGGCTTTGACGACACCGATGAATATCGATTCGTCAAAACCATCGATGAAAAGAAATAGCCCTCCGTTGAAAGCCGTTATTTACCACAATACGAAATGTAGTAAATCCAATGCTGCATTGAATCTATTGCTGGAACACGGCGTTCAAGCCAACATCGTGAATTATCTAGAAACGCCATTGTCATTCGGGCAATTGGAAATATTGCTGAACCAATTGAGCATTAAAGCAAAGGCATTAATCCGTTTCGGCGAACCCATCGCAAAAGAACTTGGTCTATCCAGTAACGACAATCGCAGTGAAAATGAATGGGCATCTTTCATGATCGACCACCCCATCTTGATCGAACGCCCGATTGTCGTCATCGGCGATAAAGCAGTGATTGGAAGGCCGCTGCAATCCGTGCTCGATTTTATCGAACATGCTTGAATAACAGGATTCGGATATCGCGAAATAACTCCTGCGGTTAAATTCTTTAACACACTGAAAACAGGAGTTGAAGATGACGACCAGTACTACCGTGGTTTCTCGTATCGGCGGAATACCCACAGCAGCAGCCATCAGGCTTAGAAACCTAGAACCCGATGCGAATGGCCAAATACCTCTTAAAATGATTTCCGACGGCAAGTCCAATCCCTGCCGACATTGTCTCGGTTTGATTGCGAAAGGCGACCCCATGCTGCTGCTTGCTTATCGACCGTTCGATGCAGTGCAGCCCTATGCTGAAACCGGCCCGGTCTTTCTACACCAGGATGCTTGCGAACGTTACGACAGCAATGTGATGCCGGCATGGTTCGATCATTTCGATCCGGCAATTATCCGTGGCTATAGTGAAACGCATTACATTCGCTACGATACCGGCAAGGCCATCGCTGGAAAATATCTGGCAACGGAATGTCAAAAAATTCTGGGCGACGAATCGGTCGCCTATGTACACATCCGATCCAAATTCAATTGCTTTCAGTGCCGGGTGGATCGCGCTTAATATTGATTGTGTTCGACAGCGTACAGACCAGAACAGATACCTACGGTATCAATAGACTAGGGCTTGCATATGCGACATAGTGTGCCCGTCCATCCCGCCAAACATTCAAGGAATACTCGACATGCACATCACTCTCGCACCCATCTTAGCGCTACTTGCCGGCATTCTGATTCTGGTCCAGCCGAAACTGCTGAACTTCATCGTCGCGATTTACCTGATCATCATCGGCGTATTGGGCTTGGTTGGCGGCAATTTGAATTTGTAGTTCGTCCACAGGGTGCGCCAATGGCGCACCCTGTCGCTTGCATTAATTCTGATTGCGGCGCGCTTCAAGCAAACGCCATGGCATGCAATCCCTATCTTCTATTAATGTAAAACCGTTTGCTGCAAACCACGTGACCGGTTCTATCTTGTGCCAGGCCCGCACGAAAGGCTCATGTGTACGCAATGCCAATACACGGAAATAAATACCGCGCCAACCATACAGCCGCCACACTCTCACATACGACAGTTTCACCTGCGTTGGTGATGGTTCAACCAGGATCAGTTTCGCACCGGGAACAAGCAGGCGATGCAATTCGCGCAATGCGGCATTTGCCTGTGGCGGCGGAATTTCATGGAATACGAAACACGCCGCAGCGCCATCAAAACTTGCCGCAGCTAATTCACTATTTTCAATAACACCCTGAACAAAGTTTGCACCGGGATAATCACGCGCCGCATGTTGCAATAAATACGGCGAAGGCTCCAAGGCCCAAATATCCCTGATGCCAGCAGATTGCAGCGCACCGGTAAGATGCCCGGCACCGCAACCAATATCAAGAACACGCTTGCTGGATAAAAGCCGTTTTGCAATTTCGGCACGTGCAATCGTCATGCAACCCAACATGGCTTTATTGAAAGTATTTGCGTAACCGCGGGAAATCGTTTTCGAGTAATTGCCATTCGGCAAGTGATGGAATTCCTGCAGAATATATTTCGGTAACCGTTCACGGCCCTGCATTGCCTCCGGCAATTGCACCCGTTGAACTTTTTTACAGACCATGCTCGTTATCACCATGGCCAGGCGCCGCCAATTACTGGCGATTTGATCGGGCCAGGCATCTGGGAGGTTTATATTGGCCCAATCAATAGCATCCGTATTCAACGGGATACTTTTTGGGTTTTCCCTGACTATTGCGCCCATCTTTCTGTTTTCACTCAAGCAAGGCCGCCATTTTACGTGCTGGCTGAAGGAGCAGCTAGCCGCTGCTTGTCAAATCTAGATACAAACTTATTAAACGCTAAAGCCATATCCACAAAAAAGCGGCTTATGGCCGCTTTTCCGCTCAACTAATTTCCGAAACTAAACGCCAATCGGATTCGCTTTCTCCGGATCAATCTTATACTGCTTGATCGCACGAGCCACATCTTTCGCATTCATCTTGCCCTCGCTTGCCAAGGCAGCGATTGCAGCATGGGCGATGTAGTAACGATCCACTTCGAAGAAACGGCGAAGATTGGCACGGGTGTCGGAACGTCCAAAACCATCGGTGCCCAGTACCGTGTATTTCATCGGGACGAAGGCGCGAATTTGATCGGCGAAAGCACGTACGTAATCGGTGGCGGCAATCGCGGGCCCTTGACGAGCTTCCAGGCATTCGGTGACATAGGCTTTGCGGGCTTCGGCTTCGGGATGCAGACGGGTCCAGCGTTCGGCGTCGAAACCGTCGCGACGCAATTCGTTGAAGCTTGGGCATGACCAGATGTCACTGCTGACACCAAAATCTTTATCGAGTAATTCTGCGGCAGCAATGACTTCGCGCAAAATCGTTCCGCTACCGAGCAGTTGCACATGCGGTGCGCCTTTCTTCGGCTTGCCGCCGTCCTGCAACAGGTACATGCCTTTCAGAATGCCCTGCTCGGCACCAGCCGGCATTTCCGGATGGGTGTAGTTTTCATTCATCAGCGTGAGGTAGTAATACTCGTCGCGCTGTTCTTCCATCATGCGCTTCATGCCTTCCTGCACGATGACGGCGACTTCGTAACCGAAAGTCGGGTCGTAGGATTTACAATTAGGAATTGCGCCGGCCAGCAAATGCGAATGGCCGTCTTCATGCTGCAAACCTTCGCCATTCAATGTCGTGCGGCCTGCCGTTG
>JBDTTC010000072.1:0-4043 GCA_039930825.1 Arenimonas sp. | reverse complement strand
GGCACGTTTGATCCTATACATGACGGACATATTGCGGTTGCCGGTTTTGCACAACAAATATGCAGTGCCGATGTTTACTTCATTCCTTCGGCCGACCCTCCGCATAGACAAAAGCCACTCGCAACAGCGCGACAACGCGTCGACATGCTGAAAATCGCGATTGATGGCGAGCCCCGTTTTTTTCTTGATCTGCGTGAACTAGCTCGCGATAAACCTTCGTATACCGTCGATACGCTTCGGGAATTGCGTGCCGAGTTAGGCAGCAAACAGCCCATCGCCTGGCTCATTGGTGCCGATGCTTTTGCCCAGCTGCATACCTGGCACGAGTGGGAAACCTTGTTTGATTTAGCGCATTTCGTGGTGGCGGTGCGGTCCGGGTATTCAATGCACACACCACATTTCCCAGTAAATGAACGCATCTGCAGCTCCCCGCAACAGCTAAACGAGAGTGCCTCTGGCCGGGTTTTTAAGCTGCAATGCCCCTTGCGTAGCGAGTCTGCCACGGCAATTCGCCATGCTTTTGAAGCCGGACAGTCGCCTAGCGGCCTGAATCCGAGAGTTCAGGCGTATATTCTAGAGCATGGCCTGTATCCGAAAGCCTTATAATTACCGTCATTCACCAGCCACGAGATAGTGCTTTGAGCTCACAAGCCCACGTAATCAAAACCAAAATGCCGAATCCGGCACCTGCTCCGGAAGAGATATTGAAACAAGTGCATGCCGCACTTGAAGAAATGAAAGCCAAGGACTCCATCGAAATCGATGTGCGTGGAAAAACTTCCATTGCCGATTATCTCGTCGTGGCTTCCGGTACTTCAACACGCCATGTCAAATCTATTGCGGATGAAGTCGTGCAATTCGCGAAAAAATGCGGCGTGATGCCTTTGGGCGTCGAAGGCGAACGCGAAGCTGAATGGGTATTGGTAGATCTTGGCGATGTCATTGTTCACGTCATGCTGCCACGCGTACGCGAGTTCTATGCGCTCGAACGTTTGTGGACCGTTGGCGATCAACCACCCGACGACGAGTAGGAGCGACGGAAGTCGCGACCGGCTTCTTTCATGAAAGCCAAACTCATCGCCGTCGGCGAACGCGCCCCCAGTTGGGTTGCTGAAGGTTTCGCCGAATATCAAAAACGCTTATCGCATAACCTGCCACTTGATTTGGTAGAAGTAGCGCCCGGCATTCGCGGCAAAGGTCGCGATGCCGTAAGAGCGACATTCGAGGAAGGCCAGCGTGTTATCGCGGCCTATCCAAAAAATGCCCATTTCATTGCACTTGATGGTCGCGGTAAATTGCATTCCTCCGAACAACTCGCGCAGAGATTGGAATTCTGGCGCCAGCAAGGTCGCGACCTGGTTTTTTTGATCGGCGGGCCCGAAGGACACTCTCCGGAAGTACTGGCGTCGGCCAATGAAACCTGGTCACTCGGGCCGCTGACCTTGCCGCATATGCTGGTTCGCCTAGTGCTGGCAGAACAACTGTATCGAGCGCAAAGCCTGTTATCGAATCATCCTTACCATCGGGCATAAGCTGCAACTTAGCCCAACCGGGAATATTGCCGGGTTGATGAAGCCTGACCCGGGCTACTATTAACCCCGATTGCATATTTCATGCGTTGCATTAGATGAATTCCACAGTGGGGTGAGTCATGTTGATCAGAACTTTATCTTTAGTTTTTTTAATGACGGCATTTTCTTGCCCGTCCTATGCAGGTCCCAGCCCTCCCATCACGAAAAAAACCATGAAGGCTTTTGGCAATGAACGGGCCTTTCTCGCATACATGGAAAAGTTTAAGAAAGAACAGCGGGTTTATCCGATGGCGATGTCGCCGGCGCTGCCAAAAGTCTGGAGTCGGTTTCAGTTACTGGTTCAAAAATAAAAAGCGATAGCAACAAAAAAGAAGACGGAATTACGAATGTCCAAACAGAGGGCGTAGACGAGGGCGATATCGTCAAAAAGCGCGGTGATTATTTGATCGTACTGCGTCGCGGCCGTCTGTTCACGGTAAAAGTGACAGAAAACAATTTGCAGCCGGTGTCGATGAGCAACGCCTACGCACCAGATGTAAATCCGAGCGGCACCTGGTATGACGAAATGCTGATTAGCGGTAATACTGTGGTTGTTATCGGTTACAGCTATGAACGCGGCGGTACCGAAATCGGCCTGTTTAATTTGAATGATCGCGGCGTGTTGAAGTACCAGGCGACCTATCACCTGAGAAGTAATGACTACTATTCATCCAGAAATTACGCCAGCCGCCTGATCGGCAACAAGCTGATTTTCTACACGCCGATGTATTTGAACAGTTACGGAAATATCCAAGATTCGATGCCGGCCATGCGCACCTGGCATAAAGACGCCGACAAAAAAGAGTTCAAACGTATTCTGCCGGCAACACGGATTTATCGTACCGATCAGGAACTGGATAGGTACGACATGACTTTGCACACGGTTAGCGTTTGCGATTTGTCGCGCGTTGCGATGAGTTGCCGTTCTACTGCCGTACTTGGCCCGAGTGGCCGCGTGTTTTATGTGTCGGAAGATTCTGTTTACGTCTGGACATCGCCATGGCAAGGTGCTGGTAGAAAAGCCAATTTGTCAGCAGTATTCAGAATGCCGCTGGATGGCTCGGCACCAACTGCATTGAAAGCCAGTGGCAGTCCGGTTGATCAACTCTCCTTCCTGCAGCGCGATGGTTATTTGAATGTATTGGTGAGTGCAGATGCCGCTGCAATGTGGCGTGCCGAAAGCAAGGCAGGTGATCTTGCGATGCTACGCATTAATTTAAACGATTTTGGCGATGGTACTGGCGCGACAAAATTCCGTAATTACAAACCATTGCCGAGCCTGGGCAATTCCTGGGGTTTGCAAAACCGTTTTGTCGGCGATTGGTTTATCTACGGCTCTGCCTACGGAAGTACTAGCGAGAAAGCCTATGCCGTTCGCTATGCCCAGCCCGGTAAAGCGCTGTCGCTGAAACTTTCGCATGACGTGCAGCGCATCGAAGTGATGGGCAGTGATGCCATTATTGTCGGCAATCAAAATCAAGATTTGAAATTTACTTCAATCAAACTCGCACAAACGGCAGTACCGGTATCGACATATACCCAGGCTGGAGCAGTGCAGGGTGAAAGCCGCAGCCATGGTTTTTTCTATCGCGCTGCTGATGCGGAGCAAGGTGTAGTTGGTTTGCCGGTGTTGAGCCAAGAGGGTGCAGCCGTGATGTTTTTGCAAAACAGAAGCTTGAAGCTTAGCTTACTCGGAAAACTTGACTCCAAAGCGAACAGTAATATCGATGATGCCTGTAAGGCCAGTTGCGTTGATTGGTATGGCAATGCCAGACCTATATTCATTGGTGATCGTGCCTATGCACTGATGGGTTATGAATTGGTCGAAGGCAAGTTCACTATGGGTGCTATCAGGGAAAAGCGCCGTGTCAATTTCGCACCACAGGATGCGGTACGAATTGCGGAGTGATTGCTTCGTGGTGCAGGTCGGCCTAGAGGGCCTTCCTGCATCGCGCGGTTACTAGGAGGGGCTTTAAGGCCCGGTCACATTGAAATTGCCTTAGCTTGCGCGATGACAATTATTTATTCAAAGGCAGTGAAGGCTGTTTAGTCGGGAGTGTTTTTTCGCAAGCCGACAATTGGCAAATCAATTTGCGCAAGCGCGGGTTCGCCTGTGCCAGATAATGGAAGATCACATTTTCTTCGACGGTACCATGAACGGCATTTGCCCCCGGTCCGCGCGCCCATATGCCCACGTCTTCGCCACTATGGGTCTCGCTTTTGAAAGGTATCGCAGCCTCCTGCATGTAATCCGGATCTTCGGTATCGATATCGTACAAATTCGGCCGGCCTTTGGATGGCTGTACACCTGAAACCTGGTGGGGAAATTTCTTGATACCTTCTTTTTGCTGGTCGCTGGCACCGGTATAGCCCGGGCCATTTGCATAACCCAAGGTGGTGTATGGCAATCCCGAAGCATCCAGCGCATATCCCGATGATTCGCGTGGCCGCGCTGGCGCGGTTTGCTGGCGC
>JBDTTC010000071.1:0-10964 GCA_039930825.1 Arenimonas sp. | reverse complement strand
CAGCGATATGAAATTTTAAATTGCGAAAGCTTCAAACATTAAATCGCTGCTAAAGCAGCTCCCACAAAAATTATTCCGGTAGGCAAATCACAACAAGCTGGCAATATCCTTTTCTATCTTTTCCGGTGTATCGGTCGGCGCATAACGTTTCACCACTTCCCCGTTTTTATTGACCAGGAATTTAGTGAAGTTCCATTTGATCGCATCTATGCCTAGCAAACCGCCCTTTTCTTTCTTCAAGTATTTCCATAGGGGATGTGTATCGGCGCCATTGACGTTTACTTTGGCATACATCGGGAAAGTCACATCATAGGTAAGTGAACAGAAATTCTTGATTTCATCTTCATTGCCTGGCTCCTGATGACCGAATTGATCGCAGGGAAAACCGAGAACCACCAAGCCTTTGTCTTCATACTTTTTATAAAGCTTTTCCAGCCCGGTGTATTGCGGCGTAAAGCCGCATTTGGAGGCCACATTGACTACCAGCATGGCTTTGCCTTCGTAGGCTTTCAGCGACTGATCATCGCCATCAATGGTTTTTGCTGAAAAATCATAGGCTTTGGTCATGAGCAGTTCCTTAATTTGAATGGTGATTATAGTCCACCCATGCCTTTAGTCACGGGCATATGCCGGCCAAAACCGGTTAATCTTGGGGTTCAATCTGGGAGACCCACATGAAGTTACCGTTAAGCCTAGCAATCGCAGGCGCTCTTGCCGTCGGCAGCAGCGTCAGCACCCCTGTTCAATCTGCAGAAAAGACCACGATGACCAAATCAGCCGCAACGCCAGCTGCCCAAAGCAATCCATTTTTCAATCAAAGTCCGCTGCCGCTTCAGTTTCCTCAATTCGACAAGATTAAAGATAGCGACTACGCGCCAGCATTTGATCGCGGCATGGCCGACAACGGCCGTGAGATTGAAGCGATTGCTAATAACAGCGCCGCTCCAACATTCGAAAATACCATTTTGGCGATGGAAAAATCCGGTCAACTTTTGTACCGTGCAGCCGTCGTATTCGGCAACCTAACCGGTACCGATACCAACGATACACTCGATAAATTGGACGCGGAATATTCACCTAAATTTGCCGCCCATCGCGACAGCATTTACCTGAATGCCAAACTCTTTGAACGCATCAAGACTCTGTACAACACTCGCGCCACATTGGGTTTGGATGATCAGGGCCTGCGTCTGGTTGAAAAATACTATACCGACTTCGTGGATTCCGGTGCCAACCTGACCGAAGCACAAAAAAACCGCATTAAAGCCATCAACTCCGAAATGGCCACCCTCACCACCAAATTCAGCCAAAACGTGCTGGCCGAAGTGAATGATTCAGCGATCATCGTTGATAATCGCGCCGACCTTGCAGGCTTATCAGATGAGCAAATCGGCATTCTCGCCGATGGTGCAAAAGCAAAAGGCATGCCGGGCAAGTACCGCATTGCGCTTCTCAATACCACCATTCAGCCTTTGCTACCGCAAATCGACAATCGTGCCCTGCGCGAACGTCTTCACAAGGCATCCATTGCCCGTGGCAGCAGAGGAAATCAATGGGATAACCGCGCCATTGTTTCCAGCGTAACGAAATTGCGCGCCGAACGTGCCGCGATTATGGGTTATGCAAACTATGCCGCTTTCAATCTTGCCGATGAAACGGCAAAAAATCCGGAAGCCGTCAATAAGATGCTGTCGCAGCTCGCACCACCTGCCGTTGCCAATGCCCGTAAGGAAGGCGCTGTACTTCAGGCGATGATCGACAAGGAACAAAAAGCCAAAGGCCAACCAACGTTCGAGCTACAACCTTGGGATTGGTCTTACTACACCGAAAAAGTACGTAAAGATCAGTACGATTTTGATGAAGCCCAACTCAAGCCTTATCTGGAAATGGACAGCGTTCTTGAAAAAGGTGTGTTTTACGCCGCCAATCAGCTTTACGGTCTGACTTTCAAACGTCGTACCGACCTGCCAGTTTATAGCCCCGACGTCCGTGTTTATGAAGCCTTCAACGCTGATGGCTCAACTTTGGCATTAGTCATTGTCGATCCCTATGCACGCCCATCCAAACGTGGCGGTGCCTGGATGAGCTCGTACGTTGACCAGTCAGACTTGATGGGCACCAAGCCTGTCGTTGCACTGCATTTGAATGTCACCAAGCCAAGCGCTGGAAAGCCTGCGTTAATGACTTGGGACGACGTGAATACGGCGTTCCATGAATTCGGCCACGTATTGCACGGCATGTTCTCGAATGTGAAATACCCTTATTTCAGTGGCACCAACGTGCCGCGCGACTTTGTCGAATATCCTTCGCAAGTCAACGAAATGTGGGCTGACTGGCCTTCGGTTCTTGCCAATTATGCAAAACACTGGGAAACCGGTGAAGTCATGCCGCAAGCATTGCTGGACAAAGTAGCCGCGAGCGCCAAGTTCAATCAGGGCTTTACAACTACTTCATATCTGGGTGCAGCTTTGCTCGATCAACGTTGGCATCAAGTCTCGGCTGATCAGTTGCCTGACGCTGATGGCGTGATGGCATATGAAGCCAAAGCATTGAAAGATGTTGGTCTTGATTATGCCGCCGTTCCGCCACGCTACCGCACACCATACTTCAGTCACATTATGGGCGGTTACGCTGCCGGTTATTACGCCTATATCTGGTCAGAGGTTTTGGATGCCGATACCGTGCAATGGATGAAGCAACATGGCGGCCTGACCCGCGAAAACGGCGATCATTTCCGTGACACCCTGCTCTCGCGTGGTGGTAGCAAAGATGCACTGCAACTGTTCCGTGATTTCTCAGGTGGCGAGCCCGACATTCAACCATTACTTGAACGTCGTGGCCTAGTCGTCGATAAAAAATAAGCTTTACCGCTTGATGTTCTGGAAAAAACGCCGCTTAATGCGGCGTTTTTTTTCACACCTAATCTCGCCTAAACAGGTTAAATTTAGACTTTGATATTTCCGGAAAAAAACCATGAAAGTAAAAGCCGCCGTCGCCTATGAAGCTGGCAAACCTCTGGTCATCGAAATGGTCGATCTGGAAGGCCCGAAATTCGGCGAGGTATTGATCGAACTAAAAGCTACAGGCATCTGCCACACCGATTCCTATACGCTTTCAGGGGCCGATCCTGAAGGCCTATTCCCTGCCATTCTCGGACACGAGGGTGCCGGGATTGTGGTTGATGTAGGCCCGGGTGTTACGACACTGAAAAAAGGCGATCATGTAATTCCGCTTTACACACCCGAATGTCGCAACTGCGAATACTGCTTGAACCCGAAAACGAATTTATGCCAAGCCATTCGCAGTACACAAGGCCAAGGTTTGATGCCCGATGGCAGCAGCCGTTTCTCCATTGGTGGGAAAAAACTGCATCACTACATGGGCACTTCCACTTTTGCACAATACACCGTGGTGCCGGAAATCGCGTTGGCAAAAATTCGCGAAGACGCACCTTTCGATAAAGTCTGTTACATCGGTTGCGGCGTCACCACCGGTATTGGTGCCGTCATTTATACCGCTAAAGTCGAACCTGGCTCGAGTGTTGTGGTGTTCGGCCTGGGTGGCATTGGTTTGAATGTCATTCAGGGCGCACGCATGGCCGGTGCGAGACAGATTATCGGTGTTGATATCAATCCGGCACGCAAAGACATCGCCACTAAATTCGGCATGACCGATTTCGTCAACCCGAAAGAAGTGGAGGGCGATTTAGTTGCCTATCTGGTTTCATTGACAAAAGGCGGCGCCGATTATTCCTTCGAATGCATTGGCAATACCACGCTGATGCGACAAGCACTGGAGTGTTGCCATAAAGGCTGGGGCACAAGCATCATTATCGGGGTCGCCGCTGCTGGTCAGGAAATCGCGACGCGCCCATTCCAATTAGTCACTGGCCGCAACTGGCGCGGCTCGGCTTTCGGTGGTGCCCGGGGCCGTACCGACGTACCGAAAATAGTGGATTGGTATATGGAAGGTAAAATCAATATCGATGATTTGATTACCCACACAATGCCGCTGGAAAAAATCAACGATGGTTTTGATTTAATGCATGCCGGTGAATCGATTCGTGGCGTAGTGTTGTATTGACGATGGAAATTATTTCCCGGCAATATTGTTTCGGCGGTACGCAAGGCCTTTATCAACATGAGTCTGTATCGAATCATGGCCCGATGCGTTTTTCGGTATTCTCGCCACCACATGCGCAACATGGAAAAGTTCCGGTACTGTTTTTTCTGGCCGGCCTGACCTGCAACGAAGAAACTTTCATGATCAAAGCCGGTGCTCAACGCATGGCATCTGAGCTCGGCATCATGTTGGTAGCGCCGGACACCAGTCCACGCAACACGCCTATTGACGATGCCATCGGTGATTGGGAATTTGGTGAAGGTGCCGGTTTTTATCTAAATGCCACGCAGGAAAAATATCGTCGCCATTTCAACATGCATGACTACGTGGCAACTGAATTGCCCGATATCATTGCGAAAAACTTTCCTGTAGATATTACCCGCCTAGGCATCTGCGGCCATTCCATGGGCGGCCATGGCGCTTTGACATTGGCGTTGCGCTATCCAGAGAAATATCGGTCTGTGTCTGCCTTCGCACCCATCGTTGCCCCCTCGCATGTAGCGTGGGGACAGAAAGCTTTTTCGAAATATCTCAACGACGAAAACGAATGGTCGCAATACGATGCCACCGAACTCGTGAAGCACAAACAATTCAAGGGCACGATTTTAATTGACCAAGGTCTGGACGATAAATTTTTGGCCAATCAACTTAAACCGGAATTGTTTGCCGAGGCTTGCAGACAAAATGGCCAGATGCTTCATTTACGTCAGCATGAAAAATACGACCATAGCTATTGGTTCATCCAAAGCTTTATTGAAGATCATTTGAAACATCACGCCATGTATTTACTAACATGATTGATCAAGACGCAGACATAAAAAAAAGCCCGGATAAATCCGGGCTTTTTCGTATTACTCGTAGCAAAAGCTATTAGCTAGCTTCGACTTGGTCAGCTTGCAGGCCTTTAGGGCCCTTGGTGACAACGAAAGTAACCTTTTGGCCTTCTTTCAAGGATTTGAAACCATTACCTTGAATTGCACGGAAATGGACGAATAAATCGTCGCCGCTTTCCGGGGTGATGAAACCAAAACCTTTAGCATCGTTGAACCACTTAACTGTACCTACTTGACGATCCGACATTTGAAACTCCTTGAAACTTAGTTAATGAAAATAAGCGTAAAAAAAATGAATTACGCCTTTACTGAGCTTGCATGGAGTGATCTGAAGCGATGTAGCGGACCAGTAGATCTACCGCATCGGGTCACAATGCACCGTGACCCAAGCAAAAACAGTAGGCGAACAATACTCGATTCCAATGCAATTTGCACTTGTCAAGCAGCGAATTGTTCAGAAAACCACGATAATCGCCCTGCACAAGCACGGGGAATTCCACTTTGAGCCATGATTTACCTATAAAACCTGATACGGAACAGCCAGTTCTCGTCATTGTCGGCGGTGGCCCCGCAGGGCTTATGGCGGCGGAAACCGCGCTGAATCAAGGTGTCAGAGTCGAACTCTACGACCGCATGGGATCGGTTGGCCGGAAATTCCTGCTGGCGGGTAAAGGCGGATTAAATCTGACCCATTCCGAAGATTTCGAGCCTTTTGTCAGCCGATATCGTGAACAAAACAGCTGGGTGCGCGGCTGGCTGGAAGATTTCGATGCGAATGCGCTCCGTATCTGGGCTAAAAGCTATGGAGTCGAAACCTTCGTCGGCAGTTCGGGCCGCGTATTTCCAAGCGATCTAAAAGCTGCGCCTTTATTACGTGCCTGGGTTCGCCGCTTACGCGAGAACGGCGTGCGCTTTCATATGAATCACCGATGTATCGGCTGGAACGAAAAAAGCGAATTATGTTTTGAAACACCGGACGGCATGAAAACCGTGCAGCCTCAGGCGATTATTTTTGCGATGGGCGGTGGAAGCTGGGCAAAGCTCGGTAGCGACGGTCAATGGGTTCCTTGGCTGGAAAAAGCGGGTATCGACGTAGGGCAATTGAAACCAAGTAACTGCGGTTTCGACCATGTCTGGAGTGAACATTTCAAGCAGCGTTTCGCTGGCGCGCCGATTAAACCTGTTGTTGTTTCAGGATTTGATACCGACAACCGGCAAAAAAGTCTGCAAGGTGAATTTGTTGTAACGGAAACCGGAATCGAAGGCAGCGTGATTTATGCCATTTCTGCCAACCTGAGAAATAGCATCGATAGAAATGGTATTGCCGAATTAATTTGCGATCTTTGCCCCGGCCGCAGCATTGAAAGATTGCGAAAAGATTTAAGTTCACCTCGCGGCAAACGCTCGATGACTGACCATCTACGTCGGCAGACGGGGCTTGAAGGCGTAAAAATTGGTCTGCTTTACGAAGCACTCAGTAAAGAGGATTGGCTCGATAATGAAAAAATTATTCGAGCAATCAAATCCTATTCGATAACACTGCACTCTACTCGCCCGATGGATGAGGCTATCAGCACGGCAGGCGGCGTAACTCGCAAAGCCGTTACCACGGGATTGATGTCCAGTAATTTGCCTGGCGTTTTTTTTGCCGGCGAAATGCTCGACTGGGAAGCTCCCACAGGTGGTTACTTATTAACAGCCAGCATGGCAAGTGGCCGCCTCGCCGGAAAGTCTGCGTGTGACTGGCTTTCAAAACAAATTAAGATCGTGGGAGTGGCGTAAGCCGCGAATTTCTGAACGATTCGCGGCTTACGCCGCTCCTACGACTTGCCTAAATAGATTTCAAATCAGGACTTGCCGCGTCTGCTTATGAAACTGCTCGATTTCCTGTTCGGTTCTTGTATCGATCATATAAACCGGGCGCTTGCCGTTTGGGCATGCCAATTTAGGCGTCGTACCAAACAAGCGACAAATCAGTGGACGCTCGTTATAAACCTCACAACCTCGCTTACCTAAGTAAACACAGTTGTAATCTGCCAACGCCAGGTCATGTTCGGCGTCGGTTTTTGTCGGCAAACGTGTAACCTCTTCGGACGAGGCCGTGACCGGGCCACAACAATCATGACAGCCAACGATGCATTTGAATGTAGGAATGCGCTGCCGAAGATTCTCGATCTTTTCATCGTTCGTGATCACACCAGACATAGCTTGATCGACCTTTTACAGTAATTAAGGTTCGAAGCTGTACAACGTCACATCAAACACCAGCATGCCCTTAGGACCGTTTGCATTAGGAATACTGTCGTACGCCAGATACCCCGGAATCCAGAAACGGTAGGTGTCGCCGGTGCTCATCAGTGTTAAGCCTTCCTTCCATCCAGAAATCAAACCATTCAAAGGAAATACAGCCTTCTCACCACGAGTTATCGAGCTATCAAACAACTTGCCGTCAGGCGTCCAGCCGCTGTAATCAATCGTAATCATACTCTGCAAAGTCGGATGGCCAGTGCCGGTTCCTTTCTTGATAACACGATAGGCCAGACCACTTGACGTCTTGCTTGCAGATGCAGGAACTTCAGCAACATCGGTCGGAACAGGCGTTGGATCGACATTTCCGAGCACCGTCAAATCAATGATCTGGGTCTGTTCGGGTTTATCGGCCACACTGAACCACCAACGTCGCGTCTCTCCTACCGGGCTCAGTAATGCTGCTCGTGCCAACGCAGGTGACGACTTGCTGATTGCCTTGAAATTGGCGCGCAATACGCCACTTTCGTTTGCAACAAACTTACCAGTCTCGTTCTTGGTCCAGAGTGTCACTCTGTACTCGAAAAAGTCCGGCTTGATAGATGCTGCGCCTGGCTTCACTTGCTGTAGCACGAGATAGTTAAATCCGGATGCCGATTCAACTGCGTTGGCCGGCACACTATTTGAGCTAGGTGCTTTTTCGGCAGAAAAACAATTTGCCGAAACCAATAAAAGAGCTACAGAAAAAAAGATATGTAATCGCAACATGAAAACCTCACCAATCCTTAAAATTCGGCAATAAGCCGGCCAATTCTTTATCCGTCAAATTACGCCAAGCGCCAGGCTTTAATGCTCCCAGCTTGACGTTAACAACCCGTATGCGCCGCAGCTGATTAACTTTATAACCCAGCGCCTCGCTCATCAATCGAATTTGCCTGTTCAATCCTTGGGTAAGGATGATTCGGAACCCAAATTTCGCCAACTTGTAGACTTTGCAAGGCTTGGTAAGTTCATCACGAATGCGAACGCCACGCGCCATAGCCCGTAAAAACTGATCATTTACTGCTTGGGTCACACCGACCAGATATTCCTTTTCATGATTATTCTCCGAACGCAGGATCTGGTTAACGATATCGCCATTGCTGGTCATCAATATCAAACCTTCCGAATCTTTATCAAGGCGGCCAATGGGAAAAATACGTTCCTTATGATCGACGAAATCAACAATATTGCCTTTCACCGTTTCATCGGTAGTGCAAGTAATACCCACCGGCTTATACAAAGCGATATAGACATGGCGGCGCTTATTTTTAGGTGTCACCTTGAGCTTGATTTCTTGCTCATCGACAAGAACCACCATGCCCTCAAGCCATTTCGCACCTTTTTCGGCGACTATGCCGTTAAGAAGTACGCGACCAGCATCGATAAGTTCATCGGCTTCGCGCCGTGAACATAAACCGGACTCACTAATGAATTTATTCAGTCTCATGGCGTTAGAGTTTCCTAACCCGGAAATTGCGGCCCTTGATTTTACCGGCACGTAATTTTTGCATCACGTTGTCGATGAAAGCTGACTGGATTGCAACATAGGCACGGGTCGCGAAAACATCAATCTTGCCGATTTGATTGGCGTTCAATCCACCGACTCCAGTCAAGGCACCCAGCACATCACCCGGGCGTAATTTATCCTGGCGTCCAGCATCAATTACCAAGGTTTTCATGGCCGGCGCTGGCATCGAAAGCGAGGAGCCGCGGCTAGGCAATCTTGTCCAACTAATCGGTGTGCCGATAATTTCTTCGATTTTTGAAGTACGACCCATCTCGCGACTGGAAACCAAACTCAATGCCAACCCAGTCTCGCCTGCCCTGCCTGTACGGCCAACACGATGCACATGAATGTCGGCATCACTTGGTAATTCATAGGCAATCACCATCGGCAATGCCTTGATGTCCAAGCCACGTGCCGCAACATCGGTTGCTACTAATACTCGACTACTACCGTTAGCGAACTGCACCAAGGTTTCATCACGATCACGCTGTTCCAAATCACCATGTAATTCAATCGCCGATATACCGCGTTTCCACAAAATATCAGTCAAGCCTTTCGCATCGATTTTGGTATTGCAGAAAATCAGGCAGCTTTCGGGCTGATGTTCCATCAACAGAGCAATCACTGCATCAGGTTTGTCATTGGGTTCCACTTGATAAAACTGTTGATGAATGACGCTATCGGTATGCTGCGTTTCAACGGTTATTTCGGTTGGATTTTTTTGAAACTGTTTGCTGATAGCGCGAATTTCTTCAGGATAAGTCGCCGAAAACAACCATGTACTTCTCGTAGTAGGCGTTTTCTTGAGGATTGCCTTCACTGCATCCAGAAAACCCATATCCATCATTCGGTCAGCTTCATCCAGAATGACCGACTGCAAGGCATCCAGCTTCAAGGCTTCCTTATCGATCAATTCCTGGATACGGCCGGGCGTACCGACAACGATATGCGGCTCATGCGTAAGCGAAGCCAATTGCGGTCGTAACGGAATGCCGCCACATAAGCTCAGTACTTTTACGTTCGGAATAAACCGCGCCAAGGCGCGAATTTCTTTGCTGACTTGGTCCGCCAATTCGCGTGTTGGGCACAACACCAGACTCTGTAAGCGCCCCTGCTCGCTCTGCAATTTTGCCAATAGGGCTAAACCGAATGCGGCCGTTTTACCGCTGCCGGTTTTGGCCTGTGCCAATACATCCTTGCCATCGAGCATCAGGGGTAAAGCACCCGCTTGAATCTCGGTCATTTCGGTATAGCCCAGAGCATCAACGGCCTGCAACAGGCTTGGAGCAAGGCTGCTCAATTCTGTAAATTTTTTCATGCGGCATTATCGCACGGGCTGGGCGTGCTTTAGTTCTACTTGCTAGACTTGAAGGATATGCATGACCTCAAGGGCTGGCAATGCTAAGAAAATACGGCTGGTTGGTACTGATTATTGGGCTGGCGTTAGCTTTCTGGCTAGGTAAGCAATCGGCTTCAAACGATCAGGTGGCGCAATCTACAGTCGCCACCACCTCGCTCCCCCAAGACCAAAACCTGTCGGAACCGGCCCCACTACCGTCTAGTGTTCGACTTCCAGAATCGGCAAGCCTAGCCAGTTTCTTGCCACCCGAAGCACAAACCACGCTGGCTTTGATTTCCCGTGGCGGCCCATTCCCGAATCGGCAAGACGGCGTTGTATTTCAAAATCGCGAACAACGATTGCCGAAAAAAACGCGTGGCTACTATCACGAGTTCACCGTTGAAACGCCCGGATTAAGTCACCGCGGTGCACGCCGAATCATTACCGGCGGCACACCCGTTGAAATTTATTATTACACTGAAGATCACTACGAGAATTTCCGCCAATTCGAGGTGCCCCGATGAACGAGATACCTTTGGAAGAACTATTAACGCAATCGCAAAATGCCGGCGTCTTTTTTGTCACCCACTCCGATCTGGAAGCCATCGAGTTAGCCGCGCAACATAACGATGCCCATTTCAGTGGCATTGACCTGCAAAATTGCCACGGCAAAACTCAATTACTCGATGCGTTAGCCAAAGGCATGAACTTTCCGCCCAGCTTCGGCAAAAACTGGGACGCCTTAGCGGATTGTTTAAGCGATTTAAGCTGGCTGAGCTCTGATGCCTTCGTCCTGTGTTTTTCCAACGCTGACACTTACCGCGACACCCACGAAGAGGATTTCAAAAACCTGATTGAAATTCTGGAAGAAGCT
>JBDTTC010000070.1:0-2283 GCA_039930825.1 Arenimonas sp. | reverse complement strand
AGTGAAGTCAATACCTTGCGTGGTAGTGTCCACCGAGTTCACGAAAAATTGCGCCTGACCTACGCCTAACGCAAGCAATGCCGCGCCGATATTCGGGTCGCTGGTATCGAAACGGCCCGACAATACGATGCGGTCGTCAATATCAATGCGATACAGATCGATCGTCAACGAAGTATTTTCGTTCGGCGACCAGGTCATGCCTAAAGTGTAGTTCTTCGATTTTTCTTCTTTCAGTGCCGGAATGCCAGCGGCGTTGGCAATCACGCCGCCGTTAGGCGCCAACACGACATCCAGCGGTACGCCGCTGATGAAATCGGTGAAAGTCGAAGAAAAATAACGTTGCTGCAATGAAGGTGCACGGAAACCGGTACTGATCGAACCACGGAAACGCAGGGTATCTGTTGCCTTGAACAACAACGCTGCCTTGCCGGTCGCGGTAGAACCGAAGTCGCTGTAGTCTTCATAACGAACGGCAAAATCGCCGGTCACCCGATCACTGAAACCCACTTCAATATCACTATAAACGGACCAGCTGTCGCGGCTTTGATTGGTTGAATCGCTAGGCGCAAAACCGGGGAAACCCTGGCTACCGGCATTACCGCCAACGCCAACGCCATCGGCGTCAATATATGAGCCAGCTTCACCGGCATAAATTTGATAATTTTCGCGACGGAACTCCGCACCGAAAGCGACGTTGACGCCATTCAACGCACCATCAAAATAACGCGACATATCGAAATTCGTCGTGTCTTGCTGGAATGAAAAACCACCGGCGTTAAATGCAGTCGGGCTGATACCCGCGCCGCCATTCAACAAATCCAGATTGGCAATCGAGGCATTCAGCGTATTGTTGATATTGTAGTCAAGACGGTTGTAACCATGGGTTTGCGAGAAATCCCAATGCCAATCGCTCCACATGCCCTTCAGGCCGAGCGAAACATGGCGGTCTTCGATGTCGCCATCTATAAACGGCACGAAACCATCCGGATACATGGCTGCCGAGTTACGCGAAGGAATATCACCGGAACCGATACCGCCGCGGCCAAAAGCAGCCGATGAAGCATCCCGATTCTGGAAGCCTGCAACGGCATATAGGCTGGTTGTTTCGCCGACCGGCAGTTCTGCATTCATGAATACAGTCGAGTTTTGCACCGCTGTGTCACCGATGATGCGCGGATCTCCCGGGTCGGAACGGTCGGAACGGCCACGATCATTATATTCGGCAGTCAGGGCAAACACGCCGTCATTACCAATCTCGAAACCACAATAAGCCGAGCCCAGCAAATTTTCGCCGTCACCGCGGCTATATATACCGTAACCCAGTATAGCTTCGCAGCCTTTGCGTTTTTTGAGTCCAATATTCATAACACCGGCTATAGCATCCGAGCCATATTGTGCGGCAGCACCATCACGCAATATTTCAACACGATCAACAGCCAGCATAGGAATGGTATTCAAATCGGAACCGGTGTTGCCGCGATTGCGGGCACCGAACAGATTGACCAGCGCCGTGGTGTGGTAACGCTTGCCATTCATCAACAGCAAGGTTTGATCCGAACCCAAGCCCCTTAATGCTGCTGAATCGACAAGGTCGGCACCATCGGCACCGGTTTGGCGTGTCGAGTTAAATGACGGAGAGATGTATTGCAGGGTTTGCGCCAAATCGAACTGGCCGCTTTGTTCCGATGCCTTTGTAATCGAAATGACATCCACGGGCACTAGCGTTTCAGTATCGGAGCTATTGGTAGTAACACGACGAGAACCTACCACGGTTAAAGCATCCAGAGTTTTGGCTTCGGCCGTCTCATTTTCCTGCGCCATGGCCAGACTAAACGGCGCCACAGCAGTAAAAAAAACAGCCCCGCTCAATGCCTGCAAAATCCCCAAACGTAACTTGCTCATACAATCCCCTTTTCAAAGAACGCATAGATTAGCTTGAAATATCGTTTTTTGCATAAAATCCACAGCAAATCTGACAAGCTAGCAGAGTACTTTCCCTTAGGAATCAGACCCATGTTAAAAACCGGCGCAGCAGTACCCAACTTCAATCTAAAGACCGAATCCGGCAAAGCGATTAGTACCGCCAGCCTTAAAGGACAGCGCTTCGTTCTTTATTTTTACCCAAAGGACGACACTCCCGGCTGCACCAAGGAAGCCTGCAGCTTTCGCGACAATCTGCCATCCTTCAATAAGCTCAAAGTCCCTGTTTTCGGAATCAGCGCGGATGATGAAAAAACCCACGGCAAATTTGTCGGCAAGTACCAGCTGAATTTCCCTCTATTA
>JBDTTC010000069.1:0-3374 GCA_039930825.1 Arenimonas sp. | reverse complement strand
CAGACGGCGCAAAATCCATCTCAGCGCAGTCGTTTTTCCGGTGCCGACTTCGCCAGTTAATTGCACAAAGCCCCCGCTACTGCCCTGGCCGACGCCATATAAAAGATGCGCCAAGGCGTCCCGATGGCGGTCGCTTAAAAAAACGAAACGCGGGTCTGGGCTGATCGAAAAAGGTGGTTCACGCAGCTGGAAGTGCTCGAGAAACATTCGGTCAACAATCGTAAAAACCCAGTATAACGCGGCTTTCCAAAAAACGTAGGAGGGCCCTTGGGCCCGACACGCTCTCGCAGGATCGTCCACAACTGGCCTCCTACAGCCCGGCTGACGAATAGCATAGACTTTGCAGCAAGTATGAGGAGAGCCCATGTCTGCATCGCCACCGATTGACCAAAAGAATTTACAGTTCTTGTTACATGAGGTTTTCCCGGTCGAAAAACTCTGCACCTATCCGCGCTTTGCCGAACACGAAGTCGCCACTTTCGATGCTGTTATTCAGGCGGCACATGATTTGGCATTGAAACACTTTCAGCCGCATAACCGAAAATCCGACAATCACGAGCCCGAATTCGATCAGGGTCGCGTCAAGATTATTCCGGAAGTGAAAGCGGCACTGGATGCTTATGCCGAAGCCGGATTTCCGGCCGCCTTTGCCGACAGTGAAGATGGCGGCATGCAATTGCCTTTCAGTATTTCGCTGGCTTGTGATGCTCTATTTGCCAGTGCCAATGTATCGACCATGGGTTACGCAATGCTGGCTCGTGGCGTTGCCAATTTATTGAAAGCGCACGGCACGGAGGAACAGCAACAAAAATACATGCAGCCGATTTTGCAGGGTCGCTTTCTCGGCACCATGTGTTTGAGTGAAACCCAGGCCGGCTCTTCACTTGGCGATATCAAGACGGCAGCCGTTTTACACGAAGATGGTAGCTATCGTTTAAGTGGATCAAAAATGTGGATATCGGGCGGGGAGCATGATTTGTCCGACAATATTATTCACATGGTATTGGCGAAAATTCCCGGTGGGCCATCCGGTGTAAAAGGCATTAGTCTATTTATCGTGCCGAAGTTTCTGGTTAACGACGATGGCAGTTTGGGCGAGCGCAACGATGTGCAGTTGGCCGGTGTGAACCACAAACTGGGCCAACGCGGTATCGTCAATACGTTCCTGAAATTCGGCGAGCAGGATAATTGCGTCGGCTATCGTGTGGGTGCCGAGCATCAAGGTCTGGCGCAGATGTTCCATATGATGAATGAAGCACGCATTGGTGTTGGTGTTGGTGCAATCATGCTGGGGGCCGCCGGTTATCTGCATTCACTGGAATATGCAAAAGAGCGAAAACAAGGCCGTCATCCGGAGCAGAAAGATCCTGCTTCATCGCCAGTGGCATTGATCGAACATGCCGACATACGACGTATGTTGCTGCAGCAAAAATCCTACACCGAAGGCGCGCTTGCGCTGGCATTTTATTCGGCGCAATTGATTGATGTTCGCGACAATGATGCTGATGCGAATAATGTACGCGAAGCCAAATTATTACTCGAACTCATTACGCCGATTTTAAAAGCCTGGAGCGGTGAGTGGTGTTGCAAGGCGAATGATCTGGCGATTCAGGTACTGGGTGGTTACGGCTACACGCGGGAATATCCAGTCGAGCAGTTCTATCGCGACAATCGTTTGAATCCGATTCACGAAGGCGCCAACGGCATTCAGGCACTGGATTTGCTCGGCCGAAAAGTATTGCTGGAAAATGGCGATGCGCTGGGTTTGTTTCAAAAAGAAATTCTTGCCGATATAGCGAAAGCGAATGCTTTTGAAAGTCTGAAGCCGTTCGCCGATCAGTTAGAAGAAGCTTTACAGTTGGCTGGGAAAACCACGCAGATACTCTTGCAAAAAATGCATGAAGGCCATATCCGTTTGAGTCTTGCCAATGCCGCTTATTATTTGACCATGATGGGCCACATCAGCATTGCCTGGATGTGGTTGAAACAAGCAACGCATGCTGCCAATGCACTATCAAGAAATGGAAGCGATAAGGATTTTTATCAAGGCAAGCTGCATGCCTGCCGTTTCTTTTTCATTTACGAATTGCCGCAGATGAAAAACCAGGCCGCGTTATTGCAGAAAATGGACGATACGACTCTCACGATGCCAGTGGAATCTTTCTAATGTCCGAACCGACATTTACCCTATTTGCTGACCGGCGACGAGTTCAGCGGAGAAGAGGCTTATCGCATGGGTTTCGTGCAGCACCTCACCGAGCCGGGCGAACAATATACTTGTGCATTGAATATTGCCCGCACCATCGCCAAGGCCGCGCCACTGGGCGTACAGGCTGCATTGGCGTCATCACGTCTGGCAAGGAGTCATGGCGAGATCGTCGCGTTGCAAGCTTTAATGCCGGCATTGCCGGCGATGATGCAAACTGAAGACATGCACGAAGCGATTGCCGCATTTAAGAAAAAACGCATACCGGTATTCCAGGGGAAATAATCCATTTTGTGTCACGCAGGTTGGGGGATTTATGGCGAAGCGACTGAAACCATTAAGCGGACTGGATGCCGGATTTTTGTATCTGGAAAATGCCGGTACACCGATGCATGTTGGCAGTGTGATGTTGATTGAAGTGCCGAAGACGCGATCAAAAAAGAAATACGATTTTCAAACCGAATTGTTGACGCATTTGCAGGATAGATTGCCGCGCGCCACCGCACTGCGAAGAGTGTTGAAAGAAACGCCGCTCGATCTTGCTCATCCGATGTGGGTTGAAACCGATAGTGTCGATCTGAAAAAACACGTGCTGAAAAAAACCTTGTCAGGCAACGGTGGCATGAGCAAATTGCATGCGCTGACCGGCAAACTGCATGCCGCATTGCTGGATCGAAAATTGCCGATGTGGCAATTCGTGGTGATTGAAAATGTTGAGCCCGACGTAATTGCCTTGTATTCAAAAGTGCATCATGCACTGCTCGATGGTCAGGGCGGTGTTGCGCTGGCGCAGGTGTTGTTGGATATCGAAGCCAAAGCACCGAAGAAAGCCGGGAAGAAAAAGGTGTTGGAAACACCCGTCACTTCGCGTCTTCGTAAACGCGATGTCACGCAAACCGCCGTGCGTTCAACGGTCAATCAATTCGCCAAACTATTGCGTGCCTTGCCTAGTACCTTGAAGATTGCAAGTGGCATGGCTTCACCGAGCAAACTGAAAAATTTGCGTGACAGTATTTTGCTGGCGCCACGCACACCGTTCAATCAGCAAATCAGTAGCGCCAGAAGTTTTGCGACCGTGTCGGTGCCGATTGATCTGGTGAAAAAAGTCGCGCGCGGTTTCAATGTCAGTTTGAACGATGTCGTCATGGCAATGTGTGGCGGAGCCTTG
>JBDTTC010000068.1:0-2258 GCA_039930825.1 Arenimonas sp. | reverse complement strand
ATCGCTCGGAATCCAGTTTAACCTCGGTACGGTCAGTGATCACCGGAACAATACGTTGTACGCCAAGCTCGGTCGCTTTTTGCAGAATCCAGTCCATTTTTTCGCCACGGGCAATGCCTTGTACCAGCGTGATGTGAACCGGCGACTCGTTCGTTACGGCCTGCGATGAAATTATTTCAACGCTGGCCCCGCGTTTGGCAAGGCTGATTATTTTTGCTTGATAGTCGGAGCCATCGCCGTTGAATAGTACGCAGGTGTCATCGACCCCCAGTCGCAAAACACGCACGAGGTGATTGCTTGCCTGCTCGGATAGAACCAATACCTGGCCAATATGGAGCGTGTCGGAAATATAGCTGCGGATAATGCGCATTAACGGGTCGCCTCGTCCAAAGCAGATGCGGTCACTGATGATAGATGTTGAAGCGCGTCGTCATCAATACAGTAAGGTGGCATCCAGTAGAGAATGTCGCCCAATGGACGCAAGACGACGCCGTTGGTAATTGCATGTTGGTAAGCCCGCAAACCGCGACGTTCGTTCGCGGCAAAAGCCGTCTTGTTTTTTTTATCTTGTGCCATTTCGATCGCGAGAATCATGCCGGTTTGCCGAACTTCGGCAACATGCGGATGTTCCTTGAACTTCTCAGCAAGTGCGGTCATTTTGCTTGCGGTGATTTTGTTTTTTTCCAGTACATTGTCACTATCGAAAATAGCCAGCGATGCCAATGCTGCTGCACATGCCAGCGGGTTTCCGGTGTAGCTATGCGAATGCAGGAACGCACGTTCGCGCGACACATCGAGAAAACTCTCGTACACATGCTGTGTTGTCAGTACAGCAGACATCGGCATAAAACCGCCCGTTAATCCTTTCGACAAACACATGAAGTCTGGGCTGACATCGGCCTGCTCGCAAGCAAACAAAGTGCCGGTACGGCCGAATGCAACGGCAATTTCATCGGCAATTAGATGTGCTCCGTGTTGGCTGCAAATTTCCCGTGCGCGTTTCAAATATGCCGGGTGATACATCCGCATGCCGCCGGCGCATTGAACTAGCGGTTCGAGAATAAGTGCGCAGATTTCACCACTATGTTGTTCGAAGATCGTCTGCAGCTTTTCCGCACAACGCAGTGCATGATTTTCAGCATTTTCGCCGGCTTCGGCCTCGTAGGCGTCGGGCGAGGGTGCAAACAAAGGTTCTAGTAATAAAGGGGCATAGACTTTTCTATACAGAGCAATGTCAGCCATCGACAAGGCGCCGAGGGTTTCCCCGTGATAGCCATTTTTCAGCGAAACGAATTTCACCCGTTTGAAATCACCGCGATTGTAAAAATGATGGAAGCTCATTTTCAGCGCGATTTCAACCGCCGCCGAACCATTATCGGCATAAAAAACGCGTGACAAACCTGCCGGCGTCGCTGCGACTAAAGCTTCTGCCAGTTTCAGGCCCGGTTCGTGCGAAAAGCCTGCGTAAATAACATGTTCGAGTGTCTGTGCCTGCTCGGCAATAGCGGCTGCAATACGCGGTTCGGAATGGCCGAATAAATTCGTCCACCAACTGCTGACAGCATCTAGATATTGCTTGCCATCGACGCCCTCCAGCCATACTCCGCGACCGCGACGTACAGGCACAAGCGGTAATGTATCGGGGTGCTCCGCCATTTGTGTGCATGGGTGCCACAACACCGCTAAGTCACGCTGCCGCCAAGCCGCAGCCTCTGTTAGCATGTGCATATCAGAGTTTTGCCCAGATAAGTTTTTCATGGCGCAATGATGTCGGCTCACGTGCCCCGTGTCTATGCCCGCATGTATCGCCAGCTCAAGGAATACGATGCCAAAATTACCCATTATTCATCATAGCGAAGAGCAGGATCTCGGGCCTTATCGCATGGAACGGCTTGATCTGGAGTTTTCCAATGGCGAACGTCGTCGTTATGAACGCTTAAAAAGTCGTGGTCATGGCGCCGTGATGATTGCGGCCATACCGCAGCCCGATACGATTCTATTGATTCGCGAATATGCTGCCGGAAAACACGGCTATGAAATCGGCTTGCCGAAAGGCCGCATGGATGCCGGCGAAAGCATTCTTGATGCCGCCAACCGTGAGTTGAAAGAAGAAGTCGGATTTGGTGCCAGAAAACTGACGCATTTGCGTTCGATCAGTTTGGCGCCGACTTACATGAGTCACGAAATTCATCTGGTGGTGGCGGAAGATTTATACGAAGAAAGATTGCCGGGCGATGAGCCCGAACCCTTGGAAGTGT
>JBDTTC010000067.1:0-2822 GCA_039930825.1 Arenimonas sp. | reverse complement strand
ATGCCGCCGCCACCGTATTCGATCATCACGGTGCTGCCTTTTGCGAACGCGATGGGTTTGGCTTCCACCTGTGCAAGACTGATTACACAAAGCAATCCGCAGGCAAAGACCTGCTTAATAAAATTCATGAGTTTCTCCGATTGAAAAATAGAGCGCATGGAATGCGCGGATATTCGGAGTTTTAGGCGATCGGTGGCCGTATAGGCGGTGAGGGCTTGGTAGAGCTGATCCCCGTTGTTTTTGAAATCAGTACATTGCCGCTGTGGGCAATAAAATAATCGTGAAATACGATCGCAAAATGGGTGCCTGCAGGCATCATGCAGTTGGAGTCGGCACATTTACCATCATCACAACAGGGCGGGTGTGAGGCAGAGTTGTCGTGCGTGCTATTCATTGCCATGTCAGGCATGTCATGGCAGGGCGGTACGCTTTGTTCTGCGACTTCGGCCTGCATCCATGACTTCATCATCAGCCCGTGACTTACAAACCCCAGACTTTGCACGCACAGCAAAAATACCAGTAACAAGACCGGTAATTTTCGATGGCTACGATGTCTGATAGTTGAAAGCATGCGATTGAGAGGGGCTCAGTTAGTAAAAGTTCAGAAATTCTACATCAGAACCCGTTTGGCTCCGACATAGAATTTGGTCCAATAAGGCGTATTGAGTTTGTCGATACGTACCACGCCGCCAGTGCTTGGTGCATGCACGAAACGATCTTCGCCGACATAAATGCCGATATGGCTGACGCGGCCGCCACGTGAATTGAAATAGATCAAATCGCCGGCCTGCAAATCATCACGATCAATGGCTTTGGCATCAATATCAATCAGTTCGCGTGTAGTACGGGGCAGTTTCATGCCGGCTGCTTCCAGGAACACGAAATCAATCAGGCCGCTGCAATCGAGTCCCGAATCGGGATGGGTGCCGCCATATCGATATGGCGTTCCGACCAGACTAATGGCGCGGATTATCACTTCATTGCTGACCTGGCTTAAATCCCGTACTTCGCTGTCATCAGCATCATCCAGGCGGTGTGTTTGTGAGCTTTCGTAAGTCTGGCGCGACCCCTGGGTGGTCGCGCAGGCACTCAAAAGGCACATCAACAAGGCTGAAGAAAGTCCGAGATACCGCGATTTTGCTGGCAATAAGGTCATAGGCTGGGGATAATGCGCGCTCGAATAAGTGGTCCGATTTTGCCTTAATGGGCCCATTACATTGATAAATTAGGGTTAAAAATGAAAATTGAGAAAAACTCCGTCGTACATTTCCATTATTCCGTTGCCGAGCCTGATATGCCGCAATTGGAAAGCTCACATGACCGCGACGCGATGGCGATCCTGATCGGTCATGGCAATATTATTCCCGGTCTGGAAGATGCAATGATGGGTCGCGAAGCCGGCGAAAAATTCTCTATTACCGTGACACCCGAGCAGGCCTATGGTGATCGCCAGGATGGTTTGAATCAACGTATTCCACGCAAGTTGTTCAAAGGTGCGAAGCTAGCCCCCGGCATGCAAGTTGTATTGCCAACGCAAATGGGTCCACGCCCGATGACTGTATTGAAAGTAGGCGTTAGTGTCGTTGATGTCGATTTGAATCATCCAATGGCTGGCAAAACGCTGGATTTTTCGACCGAAATTGTTTCCGTGCGCGAAGCGACTGCGGAAGAGTTGGAGCATGGTCATGTACATGGTGACGGCGGCGTTCAACATTAATTGCATTTTCGAGCAGGAACTTAGGGCATGAACAATGCATACGTTACTGCCGAAACTCCGGTCACTATCATCCAGAAAAAATTAGCACGTATCGAAGTACTCGATGTGCTTCGCGGCATTGCATTGCTCGGTATTTTTTTGATGAATATCGAGTATTTCAACCGACCCTTGCAGCAATTCGGTGATGGCATTCCCGCAAGCACTAAGGCCATCGATTACACCATTGCATGGCTGACCGAAATTTTCGTCACTGGCAAGTTTTGGGTCTTGTTTTCGCTGTTATTCGGCATGGGCTTTGTCGTGATGCGAACTCAGGCGCAGCTTGACGGCAGGCCTTTTCAGGCATTGTATTTGCGTAGAACAATTGCGTTGCTGATTTTCGGCTTGTTGCATATTCTGGCCTTGTGGTCCGGCGATATTCTGCACTCCTATGCCTTGGTGGCCTTCGTTTTGATGTGGCTGCCAGTAATGTCAACGCGTGCCTCGGCAATGTTTGGTGCCGGACTCTATCTATTGCCTGCCTCTTTGCTGTTGATTTCGAGCACGATAATGGGACCTTTGCCGGCCTCGGACATTGAAAAATATGCGGCAGAGTCAATTGATAACGCTGCCCAAGCATTGCAAGCAGCGAAGATTTATTCCAGCGGCGCATATGGAGCTGTCGTGCAACAGCGCTGGCTGGATTTCATGCATATGCTCGATTACGAATTTTTCGTGTTCATCAGTGCCTTGGGTATTTTCCTGATTGGCGCCAGCATCATGCACTCGGGTCGTTTGTTGAATTTAATCGCTAATAGAAATTTCTTTTTGAAATCTTTGCTTGTTTTTGGCCTGTTGGCAGCATGCTTGATTGGTCTAGCCCAACATTATTCAGGCCATAAGCCGATGAGCCCGGAAAGAATGATGAACCAGGCGCTCACTACCATCGGCAATCTACCGCTCAGTTTGTTTTATCTGAGTACGATTGCCTACCTCATGAGTTTTACCTTTGGCAGCAAAATACTGGGGGTGTTGGCGCCGGCAGGCAAAATGGCGCTTACCAATTATTTGATGCAATCACTGATCGGAAGCCTGGTTTTCTACGGCTATGGTCTTGGTCTGTGGG
>JBDTTC010000066.1:0-10313 GCA_039930825.1 Arenimonas sp. | reverse complement strand
ATTCTTTTTTGGCGACGAAAAATCGATATCGAAAGATGCCGTGCGCGTACCGGTGTTTGTGCCCGGTGGCAGTTGGCTTATCTCCGCGCAGCCGAAACGTGGTTTCGAAATCGAACCGTGGTGGCAAACCAGTGCCGGAATTATCGGGTTGCTAGTGACGCTATTCTCGGCATTGGCCACGTATCGAATATTGTTCGACCGATCGCGCATTCGCCATCTGGCTGATCATGATCCATTGACACAATTACCGAATCGACGCCAAGCATTATCGGATTTGTATGAACTGACTCATCGCGGGAAGCGCAATGGCCAGCCATTTGCGGTTTTATCCATCGATTTGGATGGATTCAAACCAATTAATGACGAGCATGGCCACGATGCCGGTGACGAAGTATTGAAAACGATTGCCAAACGATTACTCGCGGCAGTTCGCGCAGGTGATACTGTGGCGCGGATGGGCGGTGATGAGTTCATCGTGTTGATCAACGATCCGCAAGTAAACGACGAAAACCATTTGCTGATTTATGCATCTAGGATGCGGGAAATTCTTTCGCAACCAATTCAGGTGCAGCAAGGACAGCTGGTCTATGTCGGTGCAAGTATCGGCGTTGCAGCTTACCCTTCACATGCGGATAAAGTAGATGACTTGATGCGTGAGGCGGATCAGGCGATGTATCGTGCAAAGCGCGAGAAAAATTCAGGCGTTGAAATAGCGCACACAATTTAAATTTTGAAAAAGCCTTAGAAAGACTTCCCTAAGATTTGACCTCAAGATTAATTATTCCTGTTTGCAGCTGGGCAATGACAAGCTCGCCTTTTTTTACATTGATGCTGTCACGTACAATCGAGCCATCTTCCTGCTTGCGGATAATTGAATAGCCGCGCGATAAAGTCGCGAGTGGACTCACGGCAGATAAGCCGCGCCCGAGTTCCCGTAAATGCCCGATCTTGTTTTGTAGTTGGCGTGCGGCAGCATTGTGTAAGGCTTGGTTTAAGGTGCTCAAACGTAGTAAATGGCTTTGCAGTTGCTGCTGAGGGTGCTGCCGTTCCAGTCTTGCCATCGCAATTCGAAGGCGTGCCAATTTTGCCTGTGCGAGTAACTGGAAATTCTTCGCCAGATGTTGTTGTGTTTGCAGTAAGCGTTGCCTGGCCTGGGCCATGCGTGTCTGCGGGTCATGCAAACGCAGATGCAAATAGGTTTGATCAAGACGTTGCTGTTTGTTTTGCAGAACGCGTTTTTGCGAAGTTTCAAGTCGGTTTTTAAACTGCACAATTCGCGCAGCTAAATCCATTTTGTCCGGCACAAGTAATTCGGCAGCAGCGGAGGGAGTTGGCGCACGAATATCGGCCGCAAAATCCGATAGTGAAAAATCGATTTCATGACCAACTGCGGAAATAACGATGGTTTTTGATTGTGCGATATCGCGCGCCAACGCTTCGTCATTGAAAGACCATAAGTCTTCCAGTGAACCGCCGCCGCGTGTCAGCAGGATGGCATCGTAGGCGGCACTCGCATTGGCGCGTGCCAGCATAGTCCGAATTTCTTTTGCTGCACCTTCGCCTTGCACTGCCACGGGAAGTACATCGACTTGAAGCAAGGGAAAGCGTCGAGATATTACGCTGATCACATCGCGGACCGCCGCACCGGTTGCCGAGGTAATGATTGCCAGGCGATGCACGAAAGTGGGCAAGGTACGTTTGCGGGAATCATCGAATACACCTTCGGCTGTCAGCTTTGCCTTGAGTTCAAGATAAGCACGCTGCAAGGCACCTTCGCCAGCTTCTTCCATATGCTCGAGGACCAATTGGTAATTGCCTCGGGCTTCGTACAAGGTAAGGCGGCCGCGCACGAGTACCTGCATGCCGTCACGCGGTTGAAATCGAAGATACATGGCTTTCTGTTTGAACAAGGCGCAACGTACCTGGGCGCGTTCGTCCTTCAGCGTGAAATACAGATGGCCGGAAGCGGGGCGTGAAAAATTGCTGATTTCACCTTCAACCCATACCTGGCTAAAGCTGGATTCCAGCAAATCCCGTGCCAGTACGTTCAACTGGACAGGTTTCAACACTCGACGTTCGCGGACTAATTCAGACATGCCTGGACATGATCATCAAGCTTATGGCTGCATAGGATAGCGCTTAATGTTGGGCTTGGGGTTTCACCGCGCAAAGGACTAAACTAGCGATCACTGAGGAGTGCTTCCATGACTGATGCCTATCGCCGCCTTCGAGAAGGTATGCCCGAGCCGGGAATGAACACGACGGGCCGATTTCATGCTGAGCCTAAAAAAGTAAAAGCCTGGGTGGCAGCCTTGCCGCGTGCCAATGCGATGGCAACGCAGCAGGAATTGGATACTGCCTTAGCGAGTCTCTCGAGCCAAAGACTTGAAGGTGGTCAACGCTTATCGGTGATGGATGAGCTTCGCAGCGTGGTAGTGGAATCGATTGCGTTATTGGAACAGCAATTTGCCGGTAGTTCGCTGCCGTTGCCACCCGCAAAGGCTCAACAGGCGCAACACGCTGAAATGTTTCATCTCTGGCTTGCGCATGGTTACCGGAAAGCCGCTGTCGAAATTTGTTCACCGCACGGCAATATCCCGATGCTTCGTGGTAATGCAGTCCTGCAAGCATTGCAGCGCTCTGCCTGGCATTACAGTCGTTGCCTTGCCTTGTCTTGGCGCATCTATCGAGCACCCAGCCCAGGTACTTGGCAGGGTTTGCATCGTGTACACCGATTTGCATCTGAATTAAAACTTGAAGCTAAAGTCGTCGAAGACAAAACGGCAAAAGTCAGTATCGATATCCAGACTTTGTATATTCAGACTTTGTTGATGGCAGTCAGTAATCCGCTTGCGTTCAGCCAGTCCGAGCAGGATAGTTTATGGCCGATCGCCCGTGCATTCTCACCGCTTTCCCCTTTGTTGAACGAGCCGCCGGAAGTTAACGCTCCTGTAGTTCCGGAAGATGCCGATCGTGGTCCAGGCCCCGGTGCCAGTGGTGAATCACATGCCTTGTGGCTAGACGTGCGTTCGTTTATCCGTGAAACCGAGCAAGCCTTGTCGCGCCAACGCGAAGGTTTTTCTGATTTGGTGCCAGGCCGCAGTATTGGTGTTCGTCTCAGCGTTGATATGTTGATGCGTTT
Source organism: Arenimonas sp. (assembly GCA_039930825.1). Lineage (GTDB taxonomy): Bacteria > Pseudomonadota > Gammaproteobacteria > Xanthomonadales > Xanthomonadaceae > Arenimonas. The sequence continues at coordinate 7,171 of JBDTTC010000066.1, read as the reverse complement.
GAAGCGCGCATTTGGTTTGTCTGCCGCGCGTACCTTCAAACGTCTGCAGGCCAGCCATACCATCGATACGGTTATTGGTTTGAGTGGCTTGCATTACTACCTCGCGGGTCAGCGTGATTTCGACACTTTCATGCGTCAGGCATCGCAACAAACCGTGCATGTGGTTGAACGTGCATCCTGGGCGAATACGAATAATGATGCCAACCGCTTACCGCGTATTCCGGCGCGAGTGCTCGATCAAAGTCTGGGTGGTTATCGCATGGCCTGGGATAACGCAAACCAGATTCGCGCCAAGGTCGGTGAAATTGTAGGCATGACGTTGTCCGATGAAAACGAAGAGCCTGATTGGATGGTGGGTGTTGTGCGCTGGCTGCGTTATGAGATGAATGGCGGATTGTCGGCGGGTGTCGAATTACTTGCTCGCCGCTCAACTGCATTAGGTGTACATATCCAATCGCAAGATCCGATGCAACGTGCGCCATTACGGGGGATTGAACTATGTACATCCGATTCCAGCGAACGTAGTTTTTTAACCCAGGGCAGTCTGGATGGTAATGCTGCGAGTATCGAAATAGTGCATGGTCATGAACCGTATGCATTGAATGCCCGCGCCATGTCGGAAACGCTCGTAGCGGGTGTCGACGTACTGGTGAATGCCGGTGATTACACCGTGTTGCGGGAATTACGATCCGATTCTGTTGCTGCAGAAATACAGGAAGGCGTTGAGGCATGACAGAGGCTTCTGCGAAACTGCGAAAACCTACGCACAATGTACAAATCGGCAAAGTGTGGATAGGCAGTCAACATCCGGTCGTGGTGCAATCCATGACGAATACCGATACCGCCGATGTCGATTCTTCGGTGAAACAAATTTCACAATTATGGCGAGCCGGTTCCGAGCTTGTTCGTGTCACTGTCAATAATCCCGAGTCTGCAGCGGCCATCCCGCGCATTCGCGAAAAATTATTAATGATGAATATTGATGTGCCGATAATTGGCGACTTTCATTACAACGGACACCAGCTTTTATCCGATGAGCCTGCGTGTGCGGAAGCGTTGGCAAAATACCGAATCAATCCCGGCAATGTCGGTTTTGGTAAAAAGAAAGATACACAATTTTCTGCGATTATCGAAACGGCACTGCGATACGAAAAGCCGGTTCGTATTGGTGTGAACTGGGGTTCACTTGATCAATCGCTGGCCGCGATGTTGATGGATGAAAATGCACAACGAGCCGAACCATGGGATGCCCCGCGTGTCTTACGTGAAGCACTCGTTCGTTCGGCTATCGATTCAGCCGAAAAAGCTGTCGAAATTGGCATGTCGCGCGATCGCATTATTCTCTCGGCGAAAGTCAGCGGCGTGCAAGAATTGGTTGCGGTATATCGTGATTTGTCGAAGCGTTCGGATTTCCCTTTGCATCTCGGTTTAACCGAAGCAGGGATGGGCAGTAAAGGCATTACTGCATCGGCGGCGGCACTCGCTATCCTGATGCAGGAAGGTATCGGCGATACGATTCGTATTTCACTCACGCCGGAACCGGGCGGTGCGCGTACGCAGGAAGTCATCGTTGCCCAAGAGCTTTTGCAGACGATGGGTTTGCGGGCTTTTACACCACTGGTTACTGCATGCCCCGGTTGTGGCCGAACCACCTCGGAGTTTTTCCAGGAGCTGGCGAAGACCGTGCAGGAACATGTGCGCGACAAAATGCCGGAATGGAAAATTACCAATCCCGGCGCAGAAAATCTCACACTCGCCGTAATGGGGTGCATCGTTAACGGCCCAGGCGAATCACGCCACGCCAATATCGGTATTTCATTGCCGGGTACCGGTGAGTCACCGGCAGCACCGGTATTTATCGATGGTGAAAAAGCAGTGACCTTGCGTGGCGATAATATCGCGCAGGAGTTTGTTGCGTTGATTGATGACTACGTCGCGAAGAAATACGCCTAAATGCAAATCCGTGGGAGCGCCGTCAGGCTCCGCGCAGCAGCGAAAGCCCGGAGAAATTCGCGCCTGACGGCGCTCCCACGGCGTTTGCAATTACCGCTGCTGCGTTCCCGAGTTGATATCCGGATCTGTCACGTTACGACGTGCCAATTGAGCTTCGCGTCTTGCGATATAGGCATTGGCTATAAAAATAATACTTGCCCCGAGCAATGTCATTGCACCGATTTTTTCATCAAACACAATCCAGGCACCGACGGCCACCACGGGGACCTGGAAAAAACTGATCGGCGTCAGCATTGAGGCATCACCGAGTTTCAGTGCGCGGGTCCAGCATAAATGTGCGGTCGTACCAAAAAAACCTGCAGCAATGATCCAGAGCCAGGTGATGCCAACGGGCCATTGCCAAACGAATAGGGCGGGTACCAGCGACATCGGAACCCAGAGCATAGTTGTGTAGATCACGATTGCGTCAGCTTTTTCGGTGCGTGATAACACTTTGATGCTGATCGCGACAATGGCACTCATTACGGCTGCCGTTAGGGCGATCATCATGTTGGCATTAAAGGTATGCCCGCCCGGCTGCATGATGATGAGCACGCCGATGAAACCCGCAAGCACGGCGCTCCAGCGCCGCATGCCGACCACTTCACCCAGAAATAAAACGGCGAGTATTGTGACGAACAAGGGGGTTGAATAGCTGATCGCTACCGCTTCTGCGAGCGGCAAATGAACAATCGCCCAGAAACCACACATCATTGAAACAATGCCGATCATGCAGCGGCCGATATACAAATGTAGTTTGTCGGTTTTCAGGATGGCAGCACCGTGCTTGAAAAACAAAGGCGCGGTAAATAGGAACCCGAAAAAATTTCGGAAGAAAGCAATTTCAAATGCATGCAATTGTTTTGACGCCAGCCGGATGACAATCGCCATGCAGCCAAACAAGACCGCACTCAATATCATGAAAAAAACCGCGCGTGGCACATTGCCTTTCGGGATGGATGACTCAAATAGCATCTTGCTTACTCGTCAAAACTTGAACCAATAATGCGGGGTTCGGGTTCGATATGAACACCGTATTTTTCAAATACCGATTTCGCGACACGGCGCGCCAAACCCAATAATTGCTGCCCAGTCGCATTACCGTGATTAACGAGTACCAGCGCATGTTGCTCGGCTATGCCGGCATCGCCTTCGCGAAAGCCTTTCCATCCGGCATTTTCAATTAACCAGGCAGCAGAAATTTTTCGTGTGTCATCGTTATCGCCCGGATAGCTGGGCAACAAACTGTATTGCGATTTAAGTTGCTCGGCCTGCACGGCGGAGATAATCGGATTTTTGAAGAAGCTACCGGCATTGCCAAGAATGGCCGGGTTCGGCAGTTTTCTTGTGCGAATACGGCTAATCGCTTCGGCCACATGCACGGCACGCGGCGTATCAATACCCATGCTGGCCAGTTCTTCGTGGACGCCTGCGTAATCAAGTTTCAATTCACGTGTACGTGGTAATAAAAATTCGACCGCGCAAATGACATAGCGATTTAGGTCTTGTTTGAACAGGCTGTCGCGATAGGCAAATGCGCAATCGCTTTTACCGATGCGCTTGATGCGTTGTGATTGACGGTCAAATACTTCGACCGTTTCGATGAATTCGCCGACTTCGACACCATAGGCGCCGATATTCTGGATTGGGCAGGCACCCACTGTGCCTGGAATCAGCGACATGTTTTCGAGACCAAGTAAGCCACGTCCCAAGGTCCAGCCAATAAAATCATTCCAGTTCACGCCGGCATCGGCACGTACCAGTGCGAAATCACCTTCATCCCTGAGGATTTTAATTTCGCTCATCGTGAGGCAAATGACTACGCCGGGCACATCGGCGGCAAACAGGATGTTACTGCCTTCGCCAAGCAGCATCACGGGGCCATTGCGAAGCATCGTGAAATCAAATAACTCTGCCAAGGCATCTGAATTTTTTACATCGGCAAGAATTTCGGCACGAGCGGGAATACGAAACGTATTGCGACCGGCAAGTGAAACATTCTCGCCGAGTTGGTATCCGCTCATGCGACTCCTTCGCGGCGGCGGCGAATGGCGCGTACGCTTTCTTCGATCAGGTCCGGCCCTTGGTAAATCAGGCCCGTATAAAACTGCACAAGACTCGCACCGGCAGCCACTTTGCCTGCCGCATCGGCACCGCTGCTTATGCCGCCCACGCCGATCAACGGAATATTGTCGTTGAGGCGCGTACGTAAACGACGCAACACGGCAGTCGAGCGACCATACAAAGGTTTGCCGGATAGGCCGCCAACTTCGTATTCGTATTTGTTGCCTTTTATTTCAAGACGATCAACCGTGGTGTTGGTCGCAATCACACCGTCCACTTGCGCGGTATTCAAAACTTCTGCCATCCCGTCCAATGCAGCTTCGGTAAGGTCAGGTGCAATCTTGATCAGCATGGGTGTCTTGAAGCCGTTTACGCCGGACAATTCTTCCTGCACTTCGCGAAGTTCATTGATAAATCGCCGGAAGTATTCTTCGGTCTGCAAGTCACGTAAACCGGTCGTGTTGGGCGAAGAAATATTGACGGTCACATAGTCGCTGAGCGTATAAACACGTTCCAGGCAATAAATATAATCGTCAATGGCCTTGTCGTTCGGTGTATCTTTATTTTTTCCGATATTAATGCCGAGAATGCCTTTGCGTTTTGCCTTCTCGACATTTTTTACCAGTGCATCGACTCCAAGGTTATTGAAGCCCAGTCGATTGATTACAGCTTGCTTATCTGGCAAGCGGAACATACGCGGTTTTTCATTGCCTTCCTGCGGCTTGGGAGTGGTAGTACCAATTTCGATAAAGCCAAAACCAAGCCCAAGTAGTGCATCGATGTATTCGCCATTTTTATCCAGTCCAGCAGCCAACCCAACCGGATTGGGAAATTCAACGCCGAATGCTTTGGTTTTCAATATCGGCGTTTTGCTTGCCAGTAGTGGATTCAAACCAAGGCGGTAAGCGGCTTCAATACCTTTAAGCCCAACTCCATGGGCTGTTTCAGCGTCGAGACAAAATAGAAAAGGGCGTGCTAGTCCGTACACTCAGTGCGCACCGTTGGCAGCAAAAATTAAGCCGAACATGGCAAGCAACATTCCGCCGAAGAAAATTATGCCTAGTACCCACGTAAGAATATTGACCCATCCGAGTATCAGGCCTGCCAATGCCAGGCCATCGCCATCCTTCGTAGCGGGATTTTTGCGAATCTCACTACGGGCCATGTGACCCGTAATGACGGCAATGATTGACCCAAGAAAAGGTGCAATGGTCCAACCTAAAATTCCACTAACCAAACTTACGATTGCCATAACGCTGGTTTCTTTTGCAGGCGAATTCATTGCAGATTCCTTCGTTGATTTAGATGTCGAACTTGATGCCCTGTGCAAGCGGCAAGGAATCGGAGTAATTAATCGTATTGGTTTGGCGACGCATATAAATCTTCCAGGCATCCGAGCCAGATTCGCGGCCACCACCGGTTTCTTTTTCGCCGCCGAACGCGCCACCAATTTCCGCGCCGCTAGTACCGATATTGACGTTCGCGATGCCGCAATCGGAGCCGGCTGCCGATAAGAATTGCTCGGCGGCACGCAAGTTGTTGGTGAAGATGGCAGAGCTCAAGCCTTGCGGTACTGCATTTTGCATATCAATCGCTTCATCGAGCGTCTTGAATGGCATCACGTACAAAATAGGTGCGAAGGTTTCGGTTTGCACGACTTCATCGGAGTTTTTCACGCCGGTGACAATCGCCGGTGTCACGAAATTGCCTTTGCCATCGAGTGCTGTACCGCCGGTACGAATACTTCCGCCGAGGCTTTTGGCTTTTTCAAGCACACTTAGGAAGCGCTGCACGGTGGCTTTGTCGGTGAGTGGTCCCATCAAGGTGGTGGCAAGGGTCGGATCGCCGATTTTGGTTTCCACTTGTTTGTAAGCGGTGACCAATTTCGCCAACACGTCTTCGAAAATATTTTCGTGGATGAAAACGCGACGCGTGGAAGTGCAGCGTTGTCCGGCAGTACCTACTGCACCGAAAACGATGGCGGGAATCGCCAATTTCAGATCGGCAGTTTCATCGACAATCATGGCATTGTTACCGCCGAGTTCGAGCAAGCTACGGCCCATGCGTTTGGCAACACGCTCACCGACCATACGGCCAACGGCGGTTGAACCGGTGAAGCTGATCAAAGGAACGCGATGATCATCAACAAATTGTTGTGCAATATCGGTGCCGGCATCGTTGAACAAATAGAACAGATCCGGAAAGCCGCCGGCGTTGAGTGCTTCATTGCAGATTTTCATCGAGGCAATAGCGCTGAAAGGTGTTTTCGGCGAAGGTTTCCAGATACAGATATCGCCGCAGATAGCGGCCAGAAAACCATTCCAGGCCCAGACCGCGACCGGAAAATTGAATGCAGAAATAATGCCGACAATGCCCAATGGCTGGTATTGCTCATACATACGATGGCCAGGACGCTCGGAATGCATGGTCAAACCGTAAAGCTGGCGTGACAGGCCGACCGCGAAATCACCGATATCGATCATTTCCTGCACTTCGCCGTCACCTTCGGGTTTGATTTTGCCCATTTCGAGCGCAACCAGTGAACCTAAAGCATCTTTATGTTTACGTAATGCATCGGCGCAAAGGCGAATGGCTTCGCCACGTTTCGGTGCAGGGGTAGTGCGCCAAATTTTGAAAGCGGCTTGGGCGCGTTCCATGATGATGTCGTAATCGGCTTGGCTGGAGGCATAGACGCGACCTAGTAATTCACCCGTGCTTGGATTAATCGGTTCCAATACACCAGCATCTTGGGTTTTCGACCATTCACCGTGGCCAAGATAGGTGCCAGATTCGTTTTCGCCCAGGCCAAGCGCGCTTAAAACAGCATGTGTCATGTGAAGCTCCAAACAATAAAAAGAATGAGGTGCGACCCCGATACGATTTGAACGTACGACCTGTCCCTTAGGAGGGGACCGCTCTATCCAGCTGAGCTACGGGGTCAAGACCGTGAATTATCTCAAGAAACGGAATGATTTACTGCCCCTAAAGCCATGGAAAGTCGAAAGATTGTGGTAATTCCGGGTTCCGTGGTCTTCGAAAGCGGTAATTAATTCGCCTCACCGCTATGCGATGATGCAATCCCCTCAAGGAGCATCCCCATGACTCATCCAATGTA
>JBDTTC010000065.1:0-12573 GCA_039930825.1 Arenimonas sp. | reverse complement strand
GAACGACGTTTTTGCCGAAATGAAAAAACGCGGCACTATTCTCGATGCAACTTTATATGTTTACGCAAGCATCGAACGAATGCGAAAAGAATTGCCGGAAGGACAAAGGCCGCCAATCTATTGCAGTGCCGCCCTCGCGGGAAGAATGACAAAATCCGCCCATGATGCCGGCGTTGAAATATCCGCCGGTACCGATTCGCCATCACCTGTCGATGATCCATATCCGGCAGTGCAAGGCGAAATGGAGCTACTGGTACAACAGGCTGGCATGAGCCCGATACAAGCCTTGCGTTCGGCAACATTGATCAGCGCACGCAGCATGGGCCGCGAATCGGAAATGGGTACGATTGAAATAGGCAAACTGGCAAACCTGGTTTTCCTCAACGCCGACCCGACAAACGATATTTCCGCGACACGCAAAATTGTACTGACGGTAAAACGCGGCAAGGAATTTTCGCGAAAAGATTTTGTGATGCCCAGCGCGCAAGAGCTAGGCGAAGAATCGGATTAAAGCGACAGGAATTCAAAGCTCAATGCCTGAAAACACCATTACTAAACGGCTTGCTTGAAAGCATACTTGACATGCAAGTAAATACTTGCATATAGTAACGCCATCACCAGTAGCAGCAAAGGCATTGCATGTCGGACATTCTTCATCGAGTCGGAATCAAATCTTCCAAGGCTGCGGTTTATAAAGCACTCACAACGCGCGATGGGCTGGCTGCATGGTGGACAAATAACACCAACGGTGAAAGCACCGTGGGGGCTACGCTACAGTTCCGCTTTAGCGCCCAAGGTGTCGAAATCGGTGGCTTCGACATGAAGGTCGTCGAGCTCGATCCTGATAATCACGTGTCATGGCTCGTGATCGACGGGCCGGCCGAATGGATCGGCACGAAAATTGATTTCGAACTCAAAATGGAGGGTGAGTATTGCATCGTCCTGTTCAAACAACTGGCTTGGAAAGAACCGGTGGAATTCATGCACCACTGCAGCACGAAATGGGCAATATTCCTGATGAGTTTGAAGTCGCTTGTCGAAACCGGGAAAGGTGCACCCAGTCCGAATGACATCAAGATAGACAACTGGAACTGACGATCACATTGGATATCGACAAAGTATTTAAAGCATTGGCGGACCCGGGACGTAGGCGTCTATTGGATGTGCTACACCAGGATAACGGCCAGACGCTGTCTGCATTATGCGAACACATGGACATGACACGCCAGGCAGTTACCCAGCATCTGCAACAACTCGAACAAGCAAACCTAGTCGTCGTGCATTGGCAAGGTCGAGAAAAGCTGCATTACCTCAATCCGGTTCCGCTACACCAAATTCACGAACGCTGGATCGAAAAATTCGAACACAAACGCCTGGGTGCATTGAGCAAACTCAGCGCAAAACTGGAAGGAAATGACAATGAAAAAACCTGACTACGTTTACGTAAGCTATATCGCCACTACGCCCGAGAAAGTGTGGCAGGCGTTTATCGACACTGACATGATGCGCGAGTACTGGGTCGGACCGGGCTCGGATTGTGCACGCATCAACGTGTCGGATTGGAAGCCTGGTTCAAAATGGGAACATCAGCGCATTGATGGATCGGGCATCGTCGATATCGTCGGCAAGGTAGTGGAGTTCACCCCGCCAAGCCGAATGGTCCTTTCCTGGGCCAGACCGAGTGAAGCCGACGATGAATCGAAACATTCGCGCGTATCGATTGATATCGAACCGAATGGCGAAGGACTGGTTCGCTTGACCATTACCCATGATGGCCTTGACGAGAAAATGCTTGCTGGTATTTCGGGTGGTTGGCCGAAAGTACTTTCCAATCTCAAGACCTTGCTGGAAACGGGGCGTCCCTTGCCACGCGTCACCGTTGCGGCTTAAAAGTACGAAGCGCTTGGTGGATAAAGCCAAGCGCGTTCCACCCTACTATCCGATCATACGGTCAACAGTGGTTTATTGTTTTTGACGATATCCCAACGTCAACAATACCGGTACATCGAACGCCTCATTGGGCGATGCTAAGCCAGCGTTGGAAAAGTGCTTGTAGGACAAACTGACCAGCCAATCTTTGTCCTTGCCAAACCATAGCCCGGCACCGATCTGTGCCTGAAAGGCAAAATTGCGGCCTTGCTCGCGGTCACCAAGATTTCGGTTGCTCAGCCAGGTGGGCCCCAATGCACGTACGAAAAACATGGGGCGTACGGCATCATTGCCTTTGCCATAAAGATTCAATTGCGGAAAAATCGAAACTGCCTGCACATGCTCGTTGAAGCCGGCATTGGTGTGGATATCGGTATAACCGACACCTATCACGATTTCCTGGCGTTCACTGCGCGCATGCTGATAAAAAATCAGGTCTGCGCCCGCCATGCGATTGTCCTGTTCGGAATTGGATTGTTGACCGCCACCGGCATTGACTAGCCAGATCAAGTCGTCGGCACTGGCTGTATTTGAAAACAGCAAACCCATAGACAGCATGCAAGCGGTGGCAAAGCGATAAGTAATCATGATTGTTACCGAAGAGAAGGTAGTTGAGTCTGCCGGCTATAAGCAGGGTTTACAAGTTGCTTTGTCTCACGCCTTGGTCAGCGCTTAACGCTATACCTCGGGTCGCATCCCATGAAGAAAAATTCAGCGTTCCTCATCACCTTGCGTTTTTGCCGGCTCGGATTTTTCCTGTTTTTTAATGACATTTTTTATTTTCAGCATGGCGCCATCCACAACTCCGCTGGCCTGTTCAGATAATTTTGCAGGGTCAAAACCATCAGCAAAAGCGCTGAGTTTCTTCCACTGCTCGCTGCCACTTTCTTTGGCCGCCGACCAAAGTATTCGCGAAATCATTTCTGCCAGAAACTTGGGGTCGGTAGCCATCCGGGCAATATCGCCACCCATGTCGGCATATATTTTTGCAAAATAACTACGGACTTCTGCCGGGACAGCAGGATCAGTACTGATTTCCTGGGCAATCCGAAGGGCGTCTTCAAGCCGTTTTTCATTCACTGCCAACGCAAAATCCCCGATTTTTGAAACCCAGGGTTGCTCGATAAGCACTGCAATCCCGTCAATATGGAATTTGGCTTCCTTCCATTCTTTTTGAGTTATGTGCAAATAGGCGAAGGCAAGGTGCATGATCATCGCACGATCAGCAAAGCTCTCACCGGACAGACTGTCCTTGCTTGCTCGCGCTTTTCTGCTTTCGGCAATCGCAAGCGTCGGCCATTGTAGATTTTGGAAGACAATCGCCCGAATAGAATCGGCGATGGCTCGGTCCTCGGGTTTGCAATCAACACTCGCTTGAACAATATCGGTTTCAACGAGAGCAATGGTGTAGGTCTTTTTCACGGTCGCGCCATAAGCCAATGCCAGGCGCCCGACACAGATATTATCCGGCGTAACTTTCGGCGCCTCTTTTATGTCTAGCGATGCACTGCTTGCAACATAGGCACGCAAGCCAACCGGCACGCCTTTTTCGGAAATCCGCCGATATTGTTTATAAGTAAAACTATCGCGCAATTGTGCAAGCTGCTCCGCCTCGCTGGATTTCCCGCAAGCTGTTAGCACGATTGTCATGCACAGGAGCAGAGAGATCAGACAAGACATTTTTCTAAATGGAAGCTGCAAGCGAATATCCTAATGGAAATAATTAGGCATTATTGTCGCATCAAAAGAAAAAGTCGGTAGTAAATTAACGTAGCATCGGTGGGAAACATATCTTCCCGAAAGCGAGAATTAAGTGCCCGATATTTTAAAGCAAGAGATCGAGGTGACACAAAGCTACTTAAATGCTGCTAGGTTTTGGCCGGGAACGGGGAATCAATAAATTTGCGTGTTATTGATTCTTGTCTCTTAAGGTCCCGACTTCCGTCGGTCCTACTGGGATTGTATTTTTGCTTTGCAACTGCGCGAAACATAACGAGTGCCTAGCAGTATGTCCCACAGCGGCGAAGTAACGCCGAAATTACGTTGATTATGACGATGATGTATGTGATGACTGGCGGCCCATTTTCGCAATATCGGGTTACGAAAGCGGGCTCTATGAATGAGCTCATGGCACTGGCCGTAAATGAAATAACCGCAGGCAATTGCACTGCTTAATAACAATGCATAGCTCAAGGGCATAGCTTGAGCAAATAGCCCGGCCAATAACATCAAAGCCACTGGCGGCAGAAAAAAAGGTAGCGAGTCGATGCCAATCGGATTTTCGTGATGACGGCGATGCCCACGTTCCATCGCATGTTCTGGCCCATGAAACAACCAGCGATGAAAGCAATATTCCACCAAGCTAAATAGCAAAAGCCCAAGCCCGAATGTCAGCACGGCCCACGACACTTGCATATTCCAGCTATAGACACTGGCACTGAATAAACCAATGCACATGGCAAGGTCCGCGACAAAAGCAGCCCGATGGTTCGCCTTGGTAACCGACATGCGCTCGAAAGCGTTCAGCACCCAATCCACCCAGGCAATCGAAATTGGCCGATTGGGGTTTGTCGCAAACGATGTCACCGCCGTGACGCATCGATTGTAGCCGCTACGAAGGTAAACCCTCATTTCCATGAATCCGATATCCCTAGTCTTGTTTGAGCCTGGCCCGTCTAATGAGTGCTACATCGACAGCTAACACGCAATATTAGTTCATCAGAAACAAGAATGTGCTCTAAATGTCGGGCCGTCGCAGGAAATTTCGCATGATAAGGGAGGCTGCATAGGTCGGTGCCTTGGCCAGACAATGCTTGCAACATTCCAGACCATAGGCTGAGCTCAAGCACACCATGCCGGATCTATCATACACGGCAAGCACAGCCTTCAGATTATTCCGATTCATTACCTCAACGGCCCATCGCCTTTGAGAACAGCATGAATCACAGAGCTCCTATGTTCTTATACAAACATATCCGTTTGTCTGAACTTTTGTATTGAACGCTTGGAGCTTCGATGGTTTTTCTTGCGGCCACCGTGTTTGTGCAACACGGCTTTGCTCAGCTCCCGGGTTTCGCTACGTTGCCGCCAGGCAGTGTAATTAGCCTTTGCCCTGCGGGCAGCCTGTTCGGGTTCGATGATGGGCGCAGGGTAATTTCGCCCAGCGTTACGCCATGGCGTTGCAATTGAGATAACACTGGACACCCACTAAACCCACAACCCCCCAAGTAACACTGGACATTTCAAGTAACACTGGACACCCACTAAACCTATAACCCCTGACACCATATTCAGATTCCCCCTACATTTCTGTTTATTGTCACTTGCAATAATGCGTCATGGCGACCGCTCGTTCCCTCTTTGTTTCCGACCACGCATCCGGCAACTATCACTGCGTTTCGCGCTGTGTTCGGCGTGCGTGGCTGTGCGGCATCGACCCCTATTCTTCAATTGATTACAGCCATCGCAAGTCCTGGGTCGAACAACGGCTGCAGGAAGTTGCTGCCTGCTTTTCCATCGGCATTTATGGTTATGCCGTCATGAGCAACCATCTGCATATTTTCGTGCATGTCGATGTCGATGCAGCACAGCGTTGGTCCGACAACGAAGTTGCACAACGCTGGTGCCAGCTGTTTCCATGTCGCGATCAAGACAACGAGTGCCGTATCCAGGCATTGCTCAAGAACCCATCACGTCTCGTTTTACTGCGACAACGCTTGTGTTCCTTGTCTTGGTTAATGCGTTGCATCAATGAACCTATTGCCCGTGCCGCCAATGGTGAAGATTCCTGCACCGGCCGTTTCTGGGAGGGACGCTTCAAATGCCAAGTACTGGCCGATGAACGTGCGGTACTGGCCGCCATGGCCTATGTCGATTTGAACCCGATTCGTGCCGGCATAACCGTACGATTGGATCACAGTCATCACACCAGTATTCAACATCGAGTAATGAGCTGTCGCAATGATGAAACCAAAGCCCAACAACGATTAAAGCCACTGATAGGATTAGCACCCGCACTGTCATTGAAACAAGGCCAATACATCGAGCTGGTGCAATGGACAGGACAACAAGTCCGGCCCGGCAAGAAAGGCTCTATTCCAAAGCACGCACCTGCTGCACTCCGCCAAACCGGATGCAATGCCGCATATTGGCCCACTCAGGTAAAAGCAGTGGGTTCGGGCTATTGGCGAATGATAGGTACGACGGAACAACTCATCGAAAAAGCTGAAGCCATCGGTCAACGCTGGCTTAAAGGCATCGGCATCACTAGGCAGCTTCACAAAGCCTAAGTTTGCCACCCGCTACTTCCCGGTCACGGGAGAAAGAAGTGTGGGCGATAGGAATTCATTGGATAAATCTCGTGATAAATCTCGTTGAGAAAAACTCAGGTTGTTGGCATAGCTGGCTGGATTAAACCGCTCAGTCTCAAAACTTGGGTGTCCAGGATTCTTCTTCACTGAGCAAAACTCACGTTGCCGGCTGATACGATTCGATGAAACCGCTTTGTCTCAAATCTTGGGTGTCCAGGATTGTGGCTGGTATCCGAACCCATCCAATACCCCGGCTCCAAGATATACACAGGCAACACCCGCCCCCTGCGCGCCGCCTTGAGCAAGGGCACATGATCATGCACACGCAAATCGCGTTTGAATCAGACTAATTGGGTGTTGGACATAACGTAAATAGTCGAACATCGTTGGTAGCGTATTCGTGAATTTGGCGGGCGTGTTATTTTGGATGCGCCATAGGGTGCGCTCAAGCGCACCCATCGAAGCCAAGCAATCGGACGTAATAACCGCACCATCATACAAACAGCGCGCTAGGGCGGCAGCCTCTGTTGGATTAAACGCAAAATTTTGGATGCGCGCCTTATCACGTTTATGGCCTTAAGCCCAAAATAGCATCATACGAGCGCATCCTTATTGCTGCTGTGAACCTTTTTCGCTCTGGTCCGACTACCAAGTCACTACCTATGCGGGAGACGAAGTGGACAAACTACCCCAACCAACATCGGGCGCGGATGAGCTACTGGCATTGCGATGCCAGCTTGGCGAACGGGCGGCATTCGATGAATTGATTCAGCACTGGGCACCACCGCTGCGCCGTTATGTGTTGCGCATGACAGGCGATGGCGATGCTGCCGACGATCTGATGCAGGAAATCTGGATCGCCGTCATACAAGGCATGGCTCGCTTGCGTGAAGCTTCAAAATTACGTTCCTGGCTGTTCGGCATTGCACATAGAGTTTTAACCGATCGCCTCAGGGCACGTTATGCAAGTCCGATTGATTTCGACAGTGATCCGCCCGACGGCCTGTCCGAAGATCTGCATAAAGAACACGAACAAGAACGTGATGAAGCACGCAAGATGGTCGAAAGCGGGCTTGCATTGATGCCATTGCCGGAGCGCGAGGTGCTCACGCTTTTCTATTTGCAGGAACTATCGCTGATGGAAATTTCAAGCGTGATTCTTGTGCCGGTAGGCACCGTCAAATCCAGACTTTTCCGGGCGCGCAACCTATTGCGTAACCGACTCTTTGCACAGGAAACCATGTCATGAAAAATCAAGACAATACACTTGACCCGACACTTGATGCCGCGTTGAAAAAAATCACAGAACAAGCATTGTCCAAACGCGCACGCTTTGCTCATATCGCCTTGCTGCTTGTCGCGCTTGCCATGAGCACGGTGATTGGCGCTTTAATCGCTACCGAAGCGGCGCTTCCGATACGGACACAGTTTGCTTTTTTCACGATGCTGGCCATTTCATTATGCTGGACGGTTTATGCCGTTTGGGTATTACGCAATCGCTGGACCCTGCTGGCCAATCACCGAATCGTAGCGGGTCGCATGGCTGTCGCGTTTTCAATGGCATTTATGCTTTTCGCATTTTTTGCAGCGATATTTTCCGGCGCAATGGCAGCCTGGCTGGCAGCGGGTACGGGCATGGTGTTTGTTTCGGTTGCTGTTGTCATCTTGCTGCGCGCACATCGCTTGCGCGCCAACATGCTTGAGCGCTGCGAGGTACTAAAGCGCCAACTACAGGGAGAGCAAGCATGAAGCCGTTCGCATACATGGCCTTTGTTTTGATGGGTATTGCGATTTTTATTTGCGGGCCTGCAAGGGCCGATTCACGCATAGTGTCGCAAACGGAGCAACAAATTAGCATTGGTGAAAACATGCAGCTCACCATAAACACGGGCATGATTGAAGTTCTTGAATTGCACGCTGATGCAGGAGAAAACAGCAAAAAAATCGAGCTCGCCTTTATTCGAATACAACGCGGCAGCAAACCCGGAAAGTCTGCACACCTGATACTCGCCGGTGGTCCAGGTGATTCCGGCGTCAAGCTGGTGCAAGACATGGTGCAACAAGGCGGTGCAGACTTCATGCAAATTTTCGATGCCGACATTATCGGCATTGACCAGCGCGGCACCGGAAAATCAATTCCCAATTTGGCAAGTGACGTGCGATACGAGCTGCCACTGGATCAACCGGCCTCGCCGGAACTCTGGCTGCCCATCATCGAACAAGCCAACGCCAAGGTAGCGGCGAGTTTTCGTTCCAAAGGCATTCGGCTTGAAGCCTACAACACCCGCGAAAGCGCCGACGACGTTGACGATATTCGCCAGGCACTAGGCTACGAAAAATTGACATTATGGGGCCGCAGCTATGGCTCGCATTTAGCTTTGGCAGTTTTGCGGCAGCACTCGACATCCATTGAACGCATGGTTCTGGTAAGCCCGGAAGGCCCAAACCACACCTGGAAATTACCATCACAAGCCGACGTAGTTTTGCACACGCTCAGCGAACGCATGAATGAACCCGATCTGTTTGCGCTTATGCAATCGGTGATGCGTCGTTTGAAAAAAACACCGGTCAAAGTCGAAGTCGTTGATCCGGCTAGTAATAGCAATACCAGCGTCGTGATTGGCGCACTGGATTTGCAACTTCTCACGATACAGGCACTTGGCAATCCGCGCGCCATACAAACGCTACCGGCTGCATACCGGAAAATGGCGGGCGGCGATTTTTCTGCCATAGCGCCACTGGTGCTGATGTACCGCAAGCAACTCGGAGTGCAATCCGCCATGAAACAGATGATGGATTTAAGCTCGGGCGCCAGCGCTGAACGTCGCCTGCGCATAAAAAGCGAAGCTCAAGACTCCGTTCTCGGCATGGCCTTTAATTTCCCCACCATGTATCTCGCCGACATTTGGAAACCGGAGGATCTTGGTGATGAATTTCGCGCAGCAGTGGCCAGCGATGTACCGACCATGATCCTGGTGGGCGAGCTTGACCCGAGAACGCCGGTTGCCAATGCACGTGAAATTGCGGCAACGCTTCCAAATGCAAAAATCGAAGTCATTCAAAATGCCGCGCATCAATTTGATCTTTTTGGCTCGCCGCAACTTAGAGAAAAACTAATAGCGTTTCTTAAATCTGGCAAATAAACTTGAGTAAGAACCGAAAAAAAATAGACATTATTTCTTGAACTAGTTCTTCTCACAAAAAACTGCCAGCGCGGAATTAATTGTGATGCTACGACATATGTCATTCCGATAAGGTTCGCATAACTTACGCTCAAGCATGATCAGCAGACACCCATCAAACCCACATGACATGATCAGCAGACACCCATCAAACCCACATCGCCTGACACGATATTCAGATTCTCCCTACATTTCTGTTTATCATCACTCGCAATAATGCGTCATGGCTACCGCTCGTTCCCTCTTTGTATCCGATCACGCTTCCGGCAATTATCACTGCGTGTCACGCTGTGTCCGGCGTGCGTGGTTGTGCGGTATTGATCCCTACTCATCTATCGATTACAGCCATCGCAAGGCTTGGATAGAACAACGGCTGCATGAAGTCGCCGCCTGCTTTTCCATCGGTATCTACGGCTATGCCGTCATGAGCAACCATCTGCATATTGTCGTGCATGTCGATGTCGATACCGCACAGCGTTGGCCCGATGATGACGTCGCTCAACGTTGGTGCCAATTATTTCCATGTCGTGATCAAGACAACGAGCACCGTGTCCAGAAATTACTCAAGAACCCATCACGCGTGGCTTTACTGCGAGAACGCTTGTGTTCCTTGTCCTGGCTGATGCGCTGCATTAACGAGCCCATCGCGCGTGCCGCCAATGGCGAAGATTCCTGTACGGGTCGGTTTTGGGAAGGCCGCTTCAAATGCCAGGTACTGGCCGATGAACGTGCGGTACTGGCTGCCATGACTTATGTGGATCTCAATCCAATCCGTGCCGGTATGAGGGTGCGTTTGGATCACAGCCATCACACCAGCATTCAACAAAGGGTATTGAGCTGTCGTAACGATGAAGCAAAAGCCCAGCAACGATTAAAGCCACTAATTGGTTTGGCACCCGCGTTGTCATTGAAACACGGTCAATACATCGAGCTAGTGAAATGTACCGGCCAACAAGTCCGACCCGACAAGAAAGGCGCTATTCCAAAGCAGGCACCTGCTGCACTCAACAAAACTGGTTGCAGTGCATCGCATTGGCCTACTCAGGTAAAAGCGGTGGGTTCAGGATATTGGCGGATGATTGGCACCACCGAACAACTCCTAGAAAAAGCCGAAGCCATTGGACAACGCTGGCTCAAAGGCATTGGTATCACCAGGCAAATTCAGAAAGTCTGAACTTGCCAAACCCCTGTTTCCCGGTAATGGGAGAAAGGAGTGCGGGCGACGGAAATTGATTGGATAAACCTGAGTGAGTAAAACTCATACCACTGGTTTACTAAGTTCAATTAAGCCGTTCTGTCTCAAATCTTGGGTGTCCACGATCGATTAAACCGACGATTAAACCGCTCTGTCTCAAATCTTGGGTGTCCAGGATGTTATATCCAGGATGTTATAAAACCCTGTTTCTCGGTAACGGGAGAATGAAGTGTAGGCGATAGGAATTGATTTCATAAATCAAACTGAGAAAAACTCAGGTTATGTGCTTATTCGGTTCGATCAAGCCAGCCAGTCTAAAAACTTGGGTGTCCAGGATTGTTTGCCGCTGCCGCTGGTCTACTAGGTTCAATTAAGCCGTCTGTCTCAAATCTTGGGTGTCCACAATTGGCCGGGTGTCTCTGTCTCAAATCTTGGGTGTCCACAATTGGCCTCTCCACAATTGGCCTCCACAATTGGCCCGCAATCGGCCCGTAAACCCGAATGACCCAATCGACGATATTCCATGATTATTCCTTGTTGAATATTGTTAATAAATTTATTTATTCAAGTGATAGTGAACGAACTCTAAATCGAAGCCTGCGCCATTCCCCGCGTTCCAACAGGCTTATCGGCGAAACACTGCATCCTCGGGATGGCTTGTGAGCGCAAGCGCACGGAACCACTTTCAACGGCAAGATAAGCTCAATCTCAAATCGTAAATTCAGAGGTTGAAATGAACAAGCATCCCGAACAGAAAATTTCCTCCCTTCCACTGGGCGAAGAAATACCGCTTGCTTCCGATGACGGAACCGACGATTTGTTCAATGCCGATCTGACACGTCAGTTAGCCAATGACGAAGAAATCAATCTTGATGATGCGTTGGATGACGACAATGAAAATCCTGTTTCCCACACGCTGATCGATGCCGCCGAAAATTCCGGTGCCGAAGAAATTCGCGACACGCAAGAATTAGAAGGCGAAGAACAAGAAAGCCAAGATCGTGTGGGCAGTTTAAGCCCGCTATACAAACAAAGCTGATTCCCTTCCACGCTACTTCCCCCTAGTTAGTGAAGCAACCCAAGGAGACACCCATGAACAATAAAACCATTACCGCCTTAGCCGCCGCATGCTTGCTGTCGTTTAGTAGCGCAGGCTTTGCCGAAGACGTTCCAAAAACCACCACGGCAGTCGTCGGCGAAAACGTGACCGTAGAACCTGCGGCACCGGCGGACCCCACGGAACTGGATTTCTCCAACAAATGGCGCATCAAGTTCGATAATCGTACCGACACCGCCGGTGAACTGGTATTCCTGTTTGCCTTGAAAGACCAAACACCGATTAACGTCAGCGTTACCGTTGCCAAAAACCAAAGCGAAAACGATATCGCCAAACTGGTTGAAAGTGCACTGAAGAAAACCGCACCGGCAGGCATCATGGTGGAACGCGATGATGGCGAAGATGTACTGGTCAAATTCAAAGACCGTTTCAGCCTGAGCATACTGACCAACACGGTATCGGACCTGGATATCAAACTGGAAAAAGAATAATTGCCGTCAGCGGTATAGGCTTGAAAATAAAACCCGCCCTTGTGGCGGGTTTTATTTTTTCCGGTGGCTGCAACACGATGGCCGCACAGGAAATGGCAAGAAAGCTCCGACAATTCCTACCTGTTCCAACCACGGATAACTAAACAAACAAATCTTTCTGCTTGGATACTGGCTTCGAGCCTTTGGAATGTCGACCCTGTTTCTTGCGGCTACCGTGTTTGTGCAACACGACTTTGCTCAGCTCCCGGGTTTCGCTGCGTTGTCGCCAAGCGGTGTAATTGGCTTTTGCCTCGCGGGCGGCCTGTTCGGATTCGATGATGGGTGCAGGGTAATTGTCGCCCAGCGTTACGCCATGGCGTTGCAATTGATCGGCATCCATTATCCATGGCATATGAATCATTTCATTGGG
>JBDTTC010000064.1:0-9700 GCA_039930825.1 Arenimonas sp. | reverse complement strand
TGTCGGGCAGCATTTCCAGCCCAATCTGCGTGGCCGGGGCGTGAACCGTCATATGCTGGCGTATCGTAATACGCGCCAGGCGATGTTTTTTCCTTGAACACCGGCACCCGTTCCACTTTCACGCCCTGCTTTGGCCGCACGTTGAAATACGGCGTCAGCCCTTTATCGACATCATCAATGATGGCTTGAAAGTCTTTCAGAATCTGTGCGCGCCCTGCATCGGTATCGGGATAAAGCTGATCCGGACGTTTTGAAATTTCGTCGATGCGGGCACCGACGCTACCTTCGCTCAAACCTTCCGCTTTCAGGATGACATCCATTTCACCTTCGATACGGGCGACTTCACTCAAACCCAGCTGATGCACTTCATCCGCCGTCATATCGGTGGTGGTGTGCTGCTTTATGCACCATTGGTAGTAGGCATCGCCATCCGGCAGCGCCCATACACCATTGTTACCGCTCGCTTGCGGCAGTAGTTTTTCGTAATAGGCAATGAATTTTTGATAGGCCGGATAAACGTTCTTTTGAATGCTGGCTTCTGCATCAGCAAGGATTTTTTTACGCTGCTCGGCGTTGATTTCCTGCTTGGAAACTTTTTTTAGTTTTTCCTCGAGCGAGGTATAAAGAATATTCTTGTTGGCCGGAGCACCCGCAAATTCGTGCATTTGCAGAAGCACTTTTTCGATCACGAATTTCGGCGGGATTATTTTCAATGCCTCGCGCTTATTAAGGCCTTGCTGTGCTTGCGAGAATGCCAGGGGAACTTTGTCGAGCCGAGCAATATAGTTTTCGGCATCTTTCACATTTGCCACGGAATGCTGGGTGGCAAGAAAAGTCGGCAATTCACTTTGCAAGCCGAATAATTGATTGAGCGGATAATTGTCGTACTGGAATTTCTGGCCTTCTTCCTGCACCTGAAGAAAATATTCAAGCATGTCGTAGTTAAGTTGATTGTCGGCACTGAGCGAGGCCCGATCATAACTGCGTAACGTGGCGAGATCGGTCTGCACTTTCTTGTTGAGTTTTTCTTCCTGCACCAAGGACAAATCGGTCAAATCATCACTGAACCAGTCCATCCATGACGGCAAAATGCGTAGGCTCGATAATAACTGCGGATCTTCGAAAGCGTATTCAATAAAAACCCGCTCGAAGAAAATACGGATATGCACTGGCTTGAAATAGAGGGAGTGCAACACGAACAAGATCAATATCAGCAGGAATACCAATAGTGTTCTGAAACCCCAGCGAAAAAGTCGTTTCATATCCCGTCCCGTTGAGCGCTGCTAAAGAAGGCTCAAGAATAACAAAGCTGGTGTCCCAGATGCAGTAAGATAGGCCATGAATTATCAACATGGCTTCCATGCTGGCAACCACGCCGATGTGCTCAAGCACATCGTGTTGCTGCAACTGATTGAATCGCTGAAACGCAAGGATAGCGGCTTTTGCGTACTCGACACCCATGCAGGCCGTGGTCGCTATTACATGCAAAGCGAACAGGCTGCAAAAACCGGCGAAGCGCGCAGTGGGATTTTCCAGCTTATCGGCGTGCAGGGCCTGCCAGCTCCGATCAAGCATTATCTGCATGCCGTTGCTGCCGACAATCCGGTAGGCGGCTTGCTGGTCTATCCGGGCTCGCCCTTATTAACGGCGCAGGCGATGCGCGAACAAGACCGACTGATGTGCTGCGAATTTCAACACGAAGAAGCGCAACCCTTGAAAGCCTTGTTTGCCAATGATGCTCGCGTAAGTATAGTCGGTCGCGATGGCTACGCTGCCATCAAGGCCAAATTACCGTTCAAGGAAAAACGCGGCCTCGTGTTGATTGACCCACCGTATGAAGCGCAGGAAGCAGAATTCGACGCCATTTTGAAAGCATTGCAGGAAGGTCTGCAACGCTGGTCGAGCGGAATATATGCCGTGTGGTATCCGATCAAGCAGCGTCGAAGTTTGCAGTCGTTTTTCCGGAAAATAACTGCACTGCCGATAAAGTCCGCCTTCGTTGCCGAAGTTCTGGTGCGCCCCGACGATTCACCTTTGCGGCTGAATGGCAGCGGCATGCTCGTAATCAACCCGCCTTGGCATTGTGATGAAGCCTTGCAACCGGTATTGCCCGTATTGGCACGCTTACTGGGGGAAAAAGATGCGAGCTCGGCTTTTCAATGGCTGAAAAAAGAATCCAAATGATTCGGAAATGCTTCATTTTTCAATGATTTCGATGATGTTTTAGAGCATTCTCACTGACTATTCATGGCAGTCTAACGCGATGTCACCCAAAGCAAAAAAAGCAAAACGTCCCGGCAAATGGCAGCGTCAAGATTCGATCACGCTGAGTGACGGCCGTACTCTCTGGATTCGCCCCATTCAAGCCGCCGATGCGCTCCCGATCGCAGGAACTTTTCATCTGCTGCATGAGGATGAAATTCGTCGCCGTTTCTTGCATCCAATCAAAGCACTCAGCGACGATTATCTGATGCGTCTTACCCAGCCTGATCCTGAAACCGATTTTGTTGTCGTGGCGGCAGAACCTTTCGAGCCCGGTGCTGCATTGATTGGTGCAGTTGCACGATTATCAGTTGATAACAATGGCGGCCGTGCCGAGTTCGGTATTCTGGTAAGTCATTTCGTCACCGGCCTGGGTCTTGGCAAAATCCTGATGGATCGATTAATTGAATGGTGTCGCGCACATCATATTCGTCACTTGTGGGGCGACGTACTCGATAGCAATCAAACCATGCTGAAGCTGGCCGAAAATATCGGATTTACGCGCGAATCGCGCCATACCGAAGCCGGCATTACCCGTGTTGTATTGACGATTTAATCATCCTCACATGACATCGGTTAAAATAAGCCGATGACTTCTGATTCAAACCTTCCCTGTCCTCCTTTTCCCCGCGCCGGTCAGCAGCGTGCCTATTGGCGTGCACCGCATAGCCCGAGCGCAATGGCGCTTGCGATCTCGCAAGCAGCACGACAGCACGATGGTTTGATTCTGGCGATCACGCGTGACACCCACAGCGCCAGCGCGCTTGAAAATGATCTGCGAATTGTTGCCAACGACTTGCCCTTATTGCATTTCCCGGACTGGGAAACACTACCCTACGATTTATTCAGTCCACATCCCGATATTGTGTCGCAGCGTATCGCAGCCTTGTATCGACTGCCTTCAATCAAGCGCGGCATTTTGGTGGTCCCGGTCGCATCCTTGATGCAAAGGGTGTCACCGCCAGAATGGATTGCCGGCAATGTACTGGATCTACGCAAAGGCCAGAAACTCGATCTCGACCAGGAAAAGCGCCGGCTCGAAGCCAGCGGTTACCGGAATGTTCCGCAGGTGAACGACCCCGGCGATTTTGCCGTGCGCGGCGCTTTGCTGGATCTTTATCCGATGGGTTCGGATGTGCCTTATCGAATCGAATTATTCGACGATGAAATTGATTCCTTGCGAAGTTTCGATCCGGAAACCCAGCGTTCTGACCATCCCGTTGAATCCATTCGCCTGCTACCTGCGCGTGAGTTTCCGCTTGATGCCGCGGGCACAAAAAAGGCCCGCCAGAACTTAAGCGAACAATTCGAATTCGATGCGCGCCGCTGCACGATTTACCAGGATTTAAAAGAAGGTGTAGCACCGAACGGTATCGAATATTATTTACCCTTGTTTTTCGATCAAACTGCCAGCTTGTTTGATCATCTCCCAAAAAATAGTTTGATTATCTCGGGTGATGGCGCGGAACAATCGGCCGAGAGCTTCTGGCAGCAAACCAGCGAACGCTGGGAGCAGCGTCGCCATGATGTTGAACGTCCGATTTTATCGCCGGCGCAATTATTTCTCAGCCCGGATGAACTACGTGCGCAATGCAATCAACGGCATCGCATTGAAATTTGCGGCGAACAGCATCCGCAGTTTTCAAAAGCAATTGCCATTCCGGAACAAATCGTTCCCGATCTGCCCTGGACGCAGAAAAACGAGATTCCTGGTGCAGCATTGCAATCTTTCATGTCGAATTATCCAGGTCGCATTTTGTTGGCTGCCGATTCCGCCGGTCGTCGCGAAGCCCTGATCGAATTATTGAATGCGGCGCATCTGCCTTTTCATCAGGTTGCCGACTGGCCGACATTTTTAAAAGACGAGGGCAATAAATTAAGTATCACCGTTGCAGCATTCGAAGCCGGATTTGCAATAAATACGCCGCTGTTCACGGTGCTGACCGAGCGCCAGTTGTTTCCGGAACGCGCCGAACAATCGCGCAGAAGAAAGCGCGTTGGGCGCGAACCGGAAAGCATCATCCGCGACTTGGGCGAAATCGCCATCGGTTCGCCGATTGTTCACGAAGACCACGGCGTTGGTCGCTATCAAGGGTTGATCGTGCTCGATACCGGTGGCATTTCCGGCGAGTACCTTTGCATTGAATACGCGAAAGGCGACAAATTGTATGTGCCGGTTTCGCAATTGCAATTAGTAAGCCGCTACTCCGGTGCTTCGCCGGATCATGCACCACTACACTCCCTTGGTGGCGAAGCCTGGGAAAAAGCCAAGCGCAAGGCTGCCGAAAAAGTACGCGATGTCGCTGCTGAATTACTCGAAATTCAGGCACGCCGCCATGCCCGCCAAGGTATGTCCTTGCCGATTGATCGCAGCTTGTATGAACCATTCGCTGCGACATTCCCATTCGAAGAAACACCCGATCAATTCAATGCTATTGAAGCAGTGATTGCCGACATGGATAAAGCGACGCCGATGGATCGCGTGGTTTGCGGCGACGTCGGTTTCGGTAAAACCGAGGTCGCGATTCGCGCCGCCTTTGTCGCAGCAACCGCAGGAAAGCAAGTTGCGATTCTGGTGCCGACCACACTTCTGGCAGAACAGCATTATCGTAATTTCCGGGATCGCTATGCCGATTGGCCTTTGCGCGTTGAAGTATTATCGCGTTTCAAATCGTCGAAAGAAATAAAAGCGGCACTGGCACAGGTAGCCGAAGGAAAAATCGACGTGATCGTCGGCACCCATCGTTTGCTGCAGCCGGATGTGAAATTCAAAGATCTTGGCTTGGTTATTGTGGACGAAGAACAACGTTTCGGCGTGCGCCAGAAAGAAGCCTTGAAAGCACTGCGCGCCGAAGTACATTTGCTGACACTGACTGCCACACCGATTCCACGCACCCTGAACATGGCGATGAGCGGCTTGCGCGAGTTGTCGATTATCGCGACACCGCCAGCGCATCGACTGGCCGTCAAAACCTTCATCGCACAATGGGATCCGGCCTTGCTGCGCGAAGCTTTTCAACGGGAGCTGGCGCGCGGCGGACAGATTTATTTCCTGCATAACGAAGTCGAAAGCATCGAACGCAAAGCGCGCGTTGCTCATGGACAAATGCCGGAACGTGAACTGGAGCAGGTGATGCTGGATTTTCATCGCCAGCGTTTCAATGTACTGGTCTGCACCACGATCATCGAATCCGGTATCGACATACCCAGTGCAAATACGATGATCATCAATCGCGCCGACCGATTTGGTTTGTCACAATTGCATCAATTGCGAGGACGTGTCGGGCGCTCACATCACCGCGCCTATGCCTATTTAATCGTGCCACATAAAAAATCGATGACCAGTGACGCCAATAAACGTCTGGAAGCCTTGGCATCGATGGAAGAACTCGGTGCGGGCTTTACCCTGGCGACACACGACCTCGAAATTCGCGGTGCCGGTGAACTGTTGGGTGAAGATCAATCCGGCCAGATGGCGGAAATCGGTTTCTCGCTTTACACCGAATTGCTCGAACGTGCAGTCAAGTCGATTCGCTCGGGAAAAATTCCGGATCTTGATCCAAGCACGCGTTTTGGTAGCGATGTTGAACTGCATATTCCTGCATTGATACCGGATGATTATCTGCCCGATGTACATGCCCGCTTAACTTTGTACAAACGCATTGCGTCGGCACGCGACATTGACAAGTTGAAAGAACTGCAAGTTGAAATGATTGATCGCTTCGGCTTGCTGCCTGACCCGACCAAACAATTATTTGCGACTGCCGAAATAAAACTGGAAGCTACGCCGCTCGGCATTCGCAAGCTTGAACTGGGCCCTAGCGGTGGCCGGATTCATTTCAATTCACAACCGACCATCGACCCGATGTCGGTAATCCGCATGATTCAATCGCAACCAAAAATCTACATGATGGAAGGGGGTGATAAATTGCGGATCAAACTCGAACTTCCCGATGCGGCATCAAGAATTCGCACAGCAAAGGCCTTGCTGATGACTTTGGCGAAAGGTTGAAGAACTTTTCAGCACTAACCAGGATGCAACTTAGCGAACAGCCCTTCAACTGTGAAGCCGATCAACCATGTTAATGCTGCGATACACTGGTAACAATTCCCGGATTTCGCTGCGCTGCATCCGGGCTACCACTTAAACAGGGTCTGGCCATGAGTCTTCTTGATAAAAGCGATAGTCAAATTCTGGAGCTAGTAACGCCCCTCATGGACAACATGATGCTGGCGTCCACCGAAATCGATCACGAAAAACATGTGCGTGATTTCACCGAGCGCATGCGCGGTATCGTCAGCAAAGAATGGCTGGAATATGTCTGCAAAGACTATCAGGCGAAATGGGGCTTGTTCGGCAAGCGCGAATTCGTTGCACTTTTCAGAAGAAAAGAATCGGTGGCCGTTGTCTGGCGGCAATTTTGCAGCAATAGCAGTGACGAGTACGTGGCAGAAACGGTTTTTGTCGAGCACAATGATCGCATATTGATTGACCATGCAATGGTGTTTTAAGCTCCAGTAAGCTCCAAGACAAAAGGAAATACCATGCAGGTTAAATTTGTCAGCATCACGGTAGAAAGCCAGGAAAAGGCTCTCGATTTCTACACCCGAATCCTGGGATTCCAAAAGATGGTCGATATTCCGATGGGCGAATTTCGCTGGCTAACCCTTACCTCGCCCGATGGCATTGAAGGCGCCGAACTGGTGCTGGAGCCTTTGGCATTTGAACCTGCGCGTGTGTATCAAAAAGCCTTGTTTGAGGCAGGCATTCCGGCCACCGCTTTCATCACCAAAGATATCAATGCCGAGTACAAGCGCTTGCTTGATCTTGGTGTGCATTTTCACAACGCGCCCAAAATCATGGGGCCCATCTCGGTCACGATTTTCGAAGATACCTGCGGCAATTTGATCAATCTAGTTCAGCCACCGGCTTGAATGAATTGTTGGAAGTCGCGAACTCGCGATCGTGACTTCCATCACTCCTACTGCATTAAAACTTGCCTGCCTGAAAATCGGCGATAGCCTGGTGTATTTCAGCCTCTGTGTTCATCACAAATGGGCCATAACGTGCAACCGGCTCCCTGATTGGTTTACCCGCCACAAAAATTAGACGCGTATTTTCATTTGCCTCGAAACGAACCGAATCGCCTTTCGTCAAACTGATCAATTCGCTGGCTTTCACTAGATGCTTTTGATCATCAACAAGCAGATTCATTGAACCTTCGTAAACATAGATAAAGGCATTGTGGGCAGCAGGAATGGCGTGCTCAAAAACCTGTCCGGCAATCAAACTGATATCGAAATACAAAGGATCAGTCGCTGGTTGTTTGACTGGTCCAACCACGTCGCCCATTTGGCCAGCAATGACTTTAACCTGTGAACCACCGGGCAAACCATGCACCGGAATTTCTTCCGCATTGAATTCCTGATATTTCGGATCATTCATTTTTTCGCTGGCCGGCAAATTGACCCAAAGCTGAAATCCGCGCATCAGACCCTGTTCCTGCTCGGGCATTTCAGAATGCACAATGCCGCGGCCGGCACTCATCCACTGGACGCTACCGGGCGTCAGCAAGCCTTCATTGCCATGGTTGTCCTTGTGGCGCATGCGGCCATCCAACATGTAGGTCACGGTTTCAAACCCACGATGTGGATGCGACGGAAAGCCACCAATATAGTCACCGGGCTTTTCCGAGCCAAATTCATCCAGCATCAAGAATGGATCAAGCATGGGCATTGCCTGGCTACCGATTACGCGGGTCAGTCGCACACCGGCGCCGTCCGAAGTCGCCACGCCACGTATTTTTTGCTGGATACCACGATATTGCCTGTTCATTTGAAATCTCCTTTTCTACAAGGCAATATGGGACCGGAATTGAGGTGATACCAGCGTCTTGGCTGCAACCAACTGTTGCCGGTATAGAACCGAACAGCCATGTCCTGTTTTGACGCTCTACTGCGTTTAGCCATTTAAATCGTTCAGGTTGAAAATAGTTATGGCCCTACCCATGCCCCCATTTTTCAAGCGAAAAACTGATCGAATCCCGCAAGTCGGGGGGCCCAGCAGCCTTCCCACCCTTTCCAGCCAACGCCTTAATCTATGCTGGATTGACCATGCCGATGTTGCCAGCATCTACCAAATTTATTCTGATAGTAATGTCACCCGTTATTGGTCGCACTCCCCATTCAGCCATCAAGACGATGCACATATTTATATCGAAAGCATCCACCAGGGCTTCAACAACGGTAAATTGTTTCAGTGGGGCGTTTGCATCAAAGGCAGCCAAAAACTGATCGGCACCTGCACCCTGAGTGATATCTCGGCTTCGCAGGGTCGTGCCGAGGTTGGCTACGCCATTGCCAGCGAACATTGGGGCCATGGTTATGGTCGTGAGGCGATGGGCGCCCTGATTAAACATGCATTTACCGAGCTAGGGCTGCGGCGGCTGGAAGCTGATGTCGACCCCCATAATACAAAGTGCCTGAAATCACTCGAAGCCCTTAGTTTCAAGCGTGAAGGCTACTTGCGGCAACGCTGGCAAGTGGCGGGAGAACTCCAGGACAGCGTTATTCTGGGATTACTGAGAACCGACTGCATCTTTGAGAGCGCTGTCTCGGATATCCATCAAGCTAGCGCATTGGCCTCGCTGGAATAGCACGGGACACACGTCGGTTATAGACATAGACGGTCGCCGGCGGAACATTCCACCAGGTAAAACTCGCACGCCGGGATGACAGGCCCAAAGTATCTAGAACCTCGCGCGCAATAGGATTGGCCGGGCCGTAGGTAAACTGCACGAAACGTCCATCAGACTTCAAACAGTCGAATGCTGCTGAAACGATATCGAGCTGTGATTGTCTGGGCATCGAAAGAAAACCAAGACCGGAGACGATTGCATCGGATTTGTTTTCTGCGAAACCGAGCGGCTTGGACAAATTGAAAATTTCACGGGCATCGCCGCAGACCACATGGGCATCAGGAAAACGTTTATGCAAATGCTGATGGAGTTCTTCGTTCAACTCCAGCACCAGTAAATCAGCCGGCTTTATGCCGAACTCGAGCAAGGCCTGCGTAAATACACCGGTACCGCCGCCTAACTCAATCACACGCACGGTATCGTCGGATAATTCGGCCATCATCTGCCGGGCTAGCTGGGGGCTTGATGGCGAGATTGCCGCCATTCCTATCGGATTTTTCAGCCATTGGCGAAAAAAAGTCCAATTCTGATCGGTTTTTTCGCCAGGCCGTTTTGGATCCATCATGCCCTTCACACATCTTTGGGTTGAACTTAGGTTAAGACAACCTTACTACACTATGGTGAACCAAGGGAGTATCGGATATGCGCTTTTTACCATTATTCTTGCTAAGCAGTACGCTCTGCCTCTCGGCCCCTCTGATGGCCCAATCCGAAAAACAGGAATGCCTCGACAGCAATAG
>JBDTTC010000063.1:0-21459 GCA_039930825.1 Arenimonas sp. | reverse complement strand
TGGGCAGCCGCTTCTAAAGCCTTGGGGGTATAGGCGCAGGGGTCTTGTACGTCGGACATGGGGCTCAAAGTAATCGAGAATCAGACGCTTAGAGTACCACTAGCACCGGTTCAGGCTCGAGAGGCATCTGCTAATATCGAACCCTCATTATAGGAGTCCACCATGCGCCTAAGCCTGCTTGTCGTGTTGATTACCGCCGCCCTGCCTGCCCAAGCCGCTGATTTGAAAGCGCTCCAGTGCGGCAATGTGTTTGATTCAAAATCGGCGACGCTGATGGGCCCGCAAACAATCGTGATTGAAAAAAATACAATCAAATCACTCAGCCCCGGCAAGCTTGCGGTCGATGGTGCGCAGATAGTGGACCTCTCGCAAATGACCTGCATGCCAGGCTTTATCGATATGCATGTACATTTATCGGGTGAATCCAGCCCGCAAAGTTACACCGAAGGCTTTCGTCTTGATGACAGCGACTATGCGTATCGGTCGGTTGGTTATGCCGAAAAGACTTTGATGGCGGGTTTCACCACCGTGCGCGACCTCGGCGGCACACTCGCACTGCATTTGCGCAACGCAATTAATCAGGGCGAAATCAAAGGGCCGCGAATTTATGCTGCGGGCCAGATTATTGCCAGCACCGGCGGCCATGGCGACGGCACCAATGGCATGAATTCAGAACTCTCGCATTTGATTGGTCCGCCCGGCCCTACCGAAGGCGTGGTAAACGGCGTTGACGATGCACGCCAGGCAGTGCGCCAACGCTATAAAGATGGTTCCGACCTGATCAAGATTACTGCTACCGGTGGCGTATTGAGTTATGCAAAAAGCGGCGATGGCCCGCAATTCACGATTGAAGAAATCAAGGCAGTCGTCGATACCGCAAAAGATTATGGTTACACCGTTGCAGCACATGCACACGGAAAAGAAGGCATGCGGCGCGCGATTATCGGCGGCGTGAGCAGCATCGAGCATGGCACTTATATGGATGCCGAAATTTTCAAACTGATGAAGGAACACGGCACCTGGTATGTGCCCACCATCACCGCCGGCAAATTTGTCGCCGGGAAAGCAAAAATCGATGGTTACTATCCCGAGATTGTCCGACCCAAAGCAATATTGATCGGATCGTTGATCCAGAATACGTTCGCTAATGCCTACAAAGCTGGCGTGAAAATTGCCTTCGGCACCGACATGGGTGTCGGCCCGCACGGCGACAATGCCAGTGAATTCATTTACATGACCGAAGCCGGCATGCCGAACAATATTGCCTTGCAAACCGCCACTTATAATTCCGCCCAGCTGTTGGCAGTAAAGGAACTGGGCCAACTGCAGCCCGGCTTCAAGGCAGATGTAGTCGCTGTTGCCGGCAACCCGTTAACCGATATCAGCCTGACTCAAAAAATAGCGTTTGTGATGAAAGACGGCACGGTTTACAAACAAAGCACACCGTGACTTGCAAACAAATCGAACAACCATATTTACTGATAATCACTCAACAGATAATTTGACATGACAATTGCTGCTTTTGTTTTCGATGCCGCCCTATCCAGTTTTGAACAAGATGTCATCCTTAAATCGAAGGAAGTACCAATACTGGTCGACTTCTGGGCGGAATGGTGCGAACCCTGCAAGGCACTCGGTCCGATCCTTGAAAAACTCGCTGCCGAATTCAATGGTGGATTCCTGCTTGCCAAAGTAGATGTCGATAAGGAACAGCAACTGGCGGGTTATTTTCAGGTCAAATCGATACCCACCGTGATGCTTCTGAAAAACGGGCAGATCGTCGATGGCTTTCCTGGTGCTTTGCCGGAAACCCAATTACGCGAATTCCTGAAGCATCATGAAATTACCGCGAAAGAAGCCGAACCGGAAGTCGTTGAGGAAATCGCTCCTGAAGCAGTTGATCCTGAAGCAGAAGTAATGAGTTTGCGTGCCGCTATCCTCGCAGAGCCGGAAAAAGCCGAACTGAAACTGGATTTGATGCTGGCATTACTAAAAACCGGCGGGTTTGCAGAAGCGGAGAAAATACTTGACACATTGCCGGCAAATTTAGCGACGGATGATCGCGCGATCAAAGCCAAGGCGCGCCTGGCTTTCGCGGCAATCCTGAAAGATGCACCGCCCGCAACCGTGCTTGAGCAAGCCATTGCGACTGATCCTGACGACTGTCGCGCGCGGCATTATCTCGCCGTACGTTATTTACTGGAAGATCGGGCTGAAGCCGGGCTTGATCAATTTATCGAAATGCTGAAGCGCAATAAAAATTTCGAAGAAGGTTTACCTCGCAAAGCTCTGATCGATGCCTTCCGTATAATCGATGACCAAGATCTGGTCGGCCAGTATCGTCGCAAGATGGCGTCGCTACTTTTTTAATCACCGTGGGAGCGTCCGTCAGGCGCGAAAAACTCGCTTGATCTGTCGCGCCTGTCGGACGCTCCCGCACTTCCAAATAATTTGATGAAATATTTTTTTAGATAAGAATCCATGAAAGCTTCACGTTTGCGTTTGTTAATGAATATCTGGTTTCCGTTTCTGTTCACCGGTATCCGGGTAAGGGTAATCAGTGATGACTTCCGGTACGTCAAAGTTGAATTGCGCAGTCACTGGTATAACAAGAATTATGTCGGCACCCATTTTGGCGGCAGCTTGTTTGCGATGACAGACCCGTACTGGATGATCATGATCCTGCGCAATTTGGGCAATGATTATGTCGTGTGGGACAAGGCCGCCGAAATCGAATTTGTAAAGCCCGGCCGTGGTCTGGTAACCGCTGAATTCAAGCTTGAACAAGCGATGCTGAACGAACTTCGCGATGCCGCAGCCGGTAACGAAAAAGTGCTGCGCTGGTTCGACATTGCCGTTATCGACAGCCAGGGTGATTTGGTCGCCAAAGTGCGCAAACAGGTTTACGTGCGATTAAAGCCGCCCAAAAATCAGGCAAACAACGTCAGCAAACCGTGAAATAGCTCACATTTTAACTTTTATTAGTTTTTCTTAACTTTTCTATTCACCTGAGTGCCGCAGCGCAGTATGCTGATGGGCCCTGACATCTGACTGCCGTTGGCCCTATGCAACAAGAAGAGCTTTCCCCGGAAGAACTCTCTGCATTACTCAGCAGCTATATGCCGGACATTCCCGGTTATCGCGTGTTGCGACGCATTGGCAAAGGCGGCATGTCCCAGGTTTATCTGGGTGTACAGGAGTCGCTTGATCGCCAAGTTGCCATCAAAGTCATGTCGCCTGAAGCACTTGCTGACGAAGTCAGCAAACAGCGCTTCGAGCAGGAAGCCCGAACGATTGCCAAACTCGAGCACCCCTGCATCGTAGGTATTCACGAAGTGGGTCGCAGCTATCAGGGTTTGATGTATTACGTGCTGCCCTACTTGGCTAAAGGCCATTTGGGTCAGCGTGATTTCACCAATGACGAAGCTCGCACCTTTGAAGTATTGCGCGCTTTATTGTCTGCACTGGAATACGCGCATGCGCGCGGCATCGTCCATCGCGACGTCAAGGCGGAAAACGTATTGTTTGATAATGCCGATCGGCCATTGTTAACCGATTTCGGAATCGCATTATCAAAAAAAGACAATACCCGCATCACCACTGCCGGCCTGGCCGTCGGCAGCGGCGGTTATATGGCACCAGAACAGGCGCGCGGTGAAGCGGTTGATGGCCGTGCCGATTTGTATAGCGTTGGTGTGCTTGCTTACGAACTAGTCACCGGTCGACTGCCTTATCTGGCCAACGATCCACTGGCACTTGCGCTGATGCACGCACAAGACCCAATCCCGCGTTTGTCGGCCGATAAGAAACACTGGCAGGGTTTCATCGATCGCGCCATGGCAAAAATGCCGGAAAACCGGTTTCGCAATGCCCAGCAAATGCTCGGCGCGTTGAATCAGCTTGCCGATACCCCGCGTCAAAAAGCAGTGATGGCCCCGGCTGTCGTTGTCGACAAGAAAACAAAAGTTTCCGGCAGCAGCAAAAGTTGGTTTATTCCCGTCTTACTCTCAATCGCAGGCCTCAGCTTGATCGGCTTTGGCGTGAAAACCTGGCTTAGCCACGATAAGACGCCGGCGGAGAAAAATAATTTCTTCGTTGCTGAAAAGGCCGAACCTGAAGCAAGTAAACCGGTGACGACGGTAACTCCCTCAGTTCCCACACCCGTTATTCCAGCACCAGCGCCAGCCATTGAGCCTGCCAATATAGAAATCCCACCCGTAGAACCACCGCCAACTCCTGCACCTACTGTGGCCGAGAATGCATCGCCATTTGCCGGCGTGAAATCCGGCGTTGTAATAACGACTCTGGATTACGACCCGACAGTACCGGGTGCGAAATTCATTTCCAGTGCCAATAAACAAATCAAACAAAACCGCCTGACAGCCCCACCCGGCGATAACGCAATCGAGTCGCTGCTCGCTGCCCGCAAAGCAGCGCCTACCAATCCTGCCATTGCCGCCCTTAGCGACGTGGTGATTGACGGACTCGCAAAAAACCTGGATGAAGCCGTTAAAACGCGTCGTGATGAAGCTGCAAAAACTGCGTATCTGCGCGTTGAAAAATTTGCTGTCGATGCCGATCGTAAAAAAGGTAAATCCTGGCTTGCCTTGCGGGATGCTTTACCTGCACTGCTCATTACACGTCTGCAAAAAGACACAGGCGAATTCAACAGCAGCGGTATTGCCGGTACCAAAGCACTGGCCGGAAAATTCGAAATAGAACAAAGCTTGCTGGAACCGGCATGGTCCAAAGCGAATGTGATGCCACAACCACGGGTTGGCGATATCGTTAAAGCCGAGGGCCCCAGCATGGTATTGACCAGCATTCCAAATGCGGCACGAGCCGGACTCGCGATCATGCGCGAAGAAGTTACCAAGGGTGAATACGCCAGTTTCTCGTCGGCGAATAATCGGGCTGCAACAGTCTGCCGTAATGCATTTGCGTCGATGTTTTCCGGAAAAATTTCCTGGGACAAGCCCGGTTTCAATCAAAGCAATGAACACCCGGTAGTCTGTGTCAGTCATACCGATGCCATCGCCTATGCACAGTGGCTAAGTAAACGCACAGGATTGAACTATCGATTACCGACACAAAATGAATGGCGTTCGGTCGTCAGCTACAAGGCTGGCGATCCTTGTCGTGCAGGCGTTATTTCCTGCGGCAACAAGGGGACGGCAGCAGGCAGCGGTACGCCCGCAAGTCCTTTGGGCATCTATGATTTGCAGGGGAATGCCAGCGAGTGGTTGAGTGATAGCGCAGGAAGCGGCCGCTATACGGTTGCCGGCTTGAGCTGGCGGGATGCATCAAGCGCGTCTTCCACACGGACCAGCAATCAAAATGGTGATCGCGGATATGATGATGTTGGCTTCAGGCTGGTGCGCGAAGTTAGCTTGAGCGAATTGGCTAAATAAAATTATAGGGCACGTCCTTGGCGTACCGATGCCTTACAATCCCTGCATGGGAAAATTACAAAAACATTTCATCACCGGTTTGCTCACGCTGACCCCGATCTGGCTGGTCTGGATCGTATTCAAGTTTATTTTTGGTTTGCTCTCGGACATGAGCAAACCCTTGATCGAACCTATTACGGCCAATCTTGCCGCGGCCGCGCCGGAATTGCTGAGCTGGATGAGTGCGCCCTGGGTTCAAACAGCCATCGCCCTTGTATTCACACTGTCTTTTATTTTTAGCGTTGGCTGGTTGGCGCGGCATGTCATCGGCAAACGTATTTTGCTTTGGCTTGAAGGCCTGATAAATACCATTCCATTGGTGAAGACGATTTATGGCAGTGCACGCCAACTACTCGATTTTTTGCAGACCAAACCTGATGGTACACAACGCGTTGTGTTAATTGATTTTCCACATCGCAACATGAAATCGGTGGGCTTTGTCACACGTACCTTGCGCGATGAAATTACCGACAAGGAAATTGCGGCAGTTTATGTTCCCACCACGCCAAACCCGACTTCGGGTTATCTCGAACTGGTACCTATCGAATTGGTGACACCTACTGACTGGACCGTTGACCAGGCAATGGCGTTCATTATTTCCGGCGGCGCCATGAGTCCCGAAAAAGTACCGTACTCGCGTAAAGACGACAAGGTGTAGACATTATGTTCGGAGATCAGCGTTCGCAGAAATTATTCATTTTTTTGGCGGCGTTTTTCGTCGTCAACGCTGTCCTGGCTGAATTCATCGGCGTGAAAATTTTCGCACTGGAAGACACCCTTGGCCTGAGTTCTTTCAACTGGAATCTGTTTGGGCAAAACGGTTCATTGAATTTCACTGCAGGCACTTTGCTTTGGCCGATCGTGTTCATCATGACCGACACCATCAACGAATATTACGGTGCCCGTGGTGTTCGGTTTATCAGCTGGCTCGCGGTTTTCCTGATTCTTTACGGCTTCCTGTTTGCCTACGCTGCCATCCATCTGGCACCGGCAAGTTGGTGGATCGGCGCGAGCGCCAGCCAGGGTGTTCCGGACCAGCAAGCCGCGTTTGCCGCGATTTTCGGACAAGGCTTGTGGACGATTGGGGGCTCGGTAATTGCATTTTTGCTCGGGCAGCTAATCGATGTGAGCGTATTCCACCGCATTCGTCGCATGACGGGCGAAAAAAAAGCGTGGCTACGTGCCACCGGGTCGACCGCCGTATCGCAATTGATCGACAGCTTTGTCGTGCTTTATATCGCCTTTGTACTTGGACCGCAAAAATGGTCGATGGAATTGTTCTACGCCGTGGGTACATTGAATTACCTCTACAAGATGTGCGCAGCCATCGCATTAATTCCTCTGCTCT
This sequence comes from Arenimonas sp., assembly GCA_039930825.1. Taxonomy (GTDB): domain Bacteria; phylum Pseudomonadota; class Gammaproteobacteria; order Xanthomonadales; family Xanthomonadaceae; genus Arenimonas. The sequence continues at coordinate 14,661 of JBDTTC010000063.1, read as the reverse complement.
ATGTTGCACGCGTATTGATTCATTGGTACTTGGGAGAAAATCAGGCGCGCCATCTTCGCGAAGAAGCAGCACGAATTGATTAATCCTTATTAAGACCGGAGACGAAACGTCCATCACCACATATCGGAGGTTCTTATGAAACGAGTCACTGGCATCGGCGGCATTTTTTTCAAGGCAAAGGACGCACCTGCGCTGCAGGCCTGGTACAAGCGTCATCTAGGCATTGATGTTCAGGCGTGGGGCGGCACCGCATTCTCCTGGGCTGACTCCGATGGCAAGCCCACTGGCGGAACCACAGTCTGGTCTATCGGTGCGGAGGGGGGCGACCAGTTTGCTCCAAGCAAAGCCCCGTTCATGATCAACTACCGCGTTGAAGATCTTCACGGTTTGGTCGCTGTGCTGAAAACGGAAGGCTGCAACGTCCTCGATAAGATCGATGATTCTGAATACGGCAAGTTTGCCTGGGTTATTGATCCCGAGGGAAACAAGGTCGAATTATGGCAAGCACCCGCCGGTCAATGAAGCGCTCACTAGCACCCAGCAATCCGCAGCTAACACTTCCATGACTTCTAGCCCACGCTAAAGTCTGTGGTCTGGTTCATGCTCTTCATACTTATTGGAGACCCATATGAAACTTCGTCACCTGACTCTCGCAATTGCCCTTACCCTGCCTTTCAGCGCCACTACGTTGCTTGCTGCACCTTCTGCAGCCAAATCCATGCAAGTAGCTCCAAGTAAATCGGAACAACTCGAACAGCTTTATGTGGACTACTGGGAAGCATCGCTGAAACTCAATCCGCTTCAGGCAACTTTCGTGGGTGATGAACGCTATAACGATCAGCTTCCGAATTTCTTCACCCCTGAATACCGCGACGAAAGTATTGCGTTCAGCAGGGACTGGCTGAAAAAATTTGAAGCTATCAATGCCGATGACGTTACCGGACAAACCCGCCTGTCCTACGACATCATGGTGCGCAGCCTGAAACTTGATCTGGAAGGCAACCAATTTCGTACCGATTTGATGCCACTGAACCAGTTCGGAAATATCGTTGGCACGTTTGCACAACTGGGCTCTGGCACCAGCGCGCAACCTTTCAAAACCGTGCAGGATTACGACAACTGGCTCAAGCGTGCCAGCAAAGTGCCTGAGCTACTCACACAGATGCAGGTGAATATGCGGGAAGGCATGAAAATCGGCATGGTGCAGCCTAAAGTGTTGATGATTAAAGTACTGCCGCAACTCGATGACATTGCTAAAGATAAACTCGACGAAAATATTTTCTGGCTGCCAATCAAGAATATGCCTGCCACTTTTTCTGCTGCGGATAAATCACGTTTAACCGAACAATACCGCACTCTGATTACTACCCAAATCAATCCAACGATCAAGCAGCTTCGCAGCTTCGTCAATGATGAATATCTGCCGGCCTGCCGCGACACGGTCGGCATGCAAGGATTGCCGGACGGCCAGGCCATTTATGCCTATCGAGCCAAAGCATCTACCACCACCGATCTGACGCCCAAGCAATTGCATGAGATTGGCTTGTCGGAAGTTGCCCGTATCCACGGCGAAATTCGCAAGATCATGGCTGAAACCAATTTCAAGGGCAGCTTGCAGGATTTCTTCCACTTCATGGATACCGACAAGCAATTTTTGTATCCCGATGAAAAAGCTTTGCTCGATCGATTCAATGCACTTCGCATCAAGGTGGACAAGAAAATACCGGAGTTTTTTGCAGTAACACCTAAGGCCGGTTTTGAAATTCGCCCCATTGAAGCCTTCCGCGCCGCCTCTTCTGCTGGCGGTGAATACCAAAGCCCAAGCGAAGATGGTACTCGCCCGGGAATTTTCTACGTCAACACTTATGATCTTCCAACCCGTAAAACCTGGGATTCGGAAGATCTGTATTTGCATGAAGCCATCCCGGGCCATCACTTCCAAATAGCGATCCAGCAGGAACTGACCGATATTCCGAAATTCCGTCGCTTCGGTGGTGAAACCGCCTATGCCGAAGGCTGGGGTTTATATACCGAAACCATGGGCAAAGAACTGGGGTTATTTACCGATCCTTACATGTACTTTGGTGGCCTGCAGGGTGAGCTGTGGCGCGCTATTCGCTTGGTAGTGGATACCGGCCTGCACGACAAGGGCTGGAGCCGTGAGCAAGTGATCAAATACATGCGCGACAATTCGGCTGTTTCGGAAACCGATGCAATTGCGGAAGCAGAACGCTATATGGCAATTCCGGGCCAGGCACTTGCCTACAAGGTGGGGCAAATGAAAATCCGCGAACTACGTACGCGTGCCAGCAACGAATTGGGCAGCAAATTCGACGTTCGTGAATTCCACAACCAAGTACTAAAAGACGGCTCATTACCGATGTCGGTGCTGGAAGCAAAAATTGACCGCTGGATTGCCAGCAAGAAAAAGTAATTTGTATAGCACGAAATAAAAACGCCCCGGACTCGGGGCGTTTTTATAACTCTACTTCTCGGTCTGGTTTCGCCAAACTGACATCGCAATTGAACTGCTTTTCAAGGGCTTCCCTCAGCGCGATACGGGCATCGTCTTCACCATGCACAAGCACAACGGGCGGATTTTTTTCCAAATGGCCATACCATTCCATCAGCCCAGCTTGATCAGCGTGTGCCGACAAACCACCCACGGTGTGTCGCTGCGCATTCACGCTGTATTCCTCACTGAAAATCCTGACCGTTTTTACACCGTCAACTAAACGACGACCCAGAGTTCCATTGGCCTGGTAACCCACGAAAATGATGTGATGCTTCTTGTTACCTAAATGATTTTTTAGATGATGACGAATACGTCCACCCGTGCACATTCCGGAACCGGCAATAATGATCGCGCCGCGTTTTACATTATTGATTTCCTGCGATTGCGCAACGTCCGGCGTAAAGTGCAGATTGGGTAATTTGAAGGGCTGTATTTTTCCCTGCCAGACTTTCTTAGCATCTTCATCGAATAGGTCAACATGCCTATCGACAACGTCAACGACTTTTATCGCCATCGGGCTATCTAAATAGATTTTCCAGCGCTTCAGGTTCCACTCATCGTAATACTTGGCAAACCAGTAAATTAATTCTTGGCTGCGCCCTACCGCAAAGGCAGGAATCAACACATTACCGCCGTCATTCCACGCCTGCTCGAAAATCTCACCAAGCTCGGTAATAGTAGCTTCTCGCGTACGATGCAGACGGCCACCGTAAGTGGACTCAAGCAATACCAGGTCGGCTTTATGATGAATTGCCGGGTCGCGAAGTATTGGCGTTCCAATGGGGCCGAGATCGCCCGAGAATAGTAGCGTTTTTCCGTCTGCTTCCACCGTCACGCAGGCCGAACCCAAAATATGACCCGCATCACGCAAGGTAACAACGACGCCAGGGAGAATTTCGTTAGCTTGGTCATATGCAATGGCTTGCACTTGCTTTAGAACATTGCCGACATCACTTTTTGTGAAAAGTGGCCTGTGATTTTGATGTCCGTCGCGACGGTGCTTGTTGTCACGTTCTGCATCCATCATTGCCAGTGAAGCTGCATCTTCAAGCAGTATCTTCAATAAATCGGCAGTTGCTTTCTGCGTATAAATGGGGCCTCGGTAACCGCGACTGACCAGCAAAGGCAGGCGACCGCAATGGTCAATATGGGCGTGACTAAGCACAACGGCATCAATCGAATTTATTTCAAACGGAAATTCTAATTCGTTGCGTTTTTCATCTTCGTCACTGCCTTGGATCATGCCGCAATCAAGCAATAAGGTTTTTCCGTTAGCATGAACTTCATGGCAAGAACCGGTAACCTCGCCTGCCGCTCCGTGGAATCGAACTCTCATCGTTAGCTCCTGCAATTAACCTAATGACAGGGTATTCCTATTTGCGGGAAAAGTTTAGCTTGTTACAGACCGGCACAAAAAAAGCCGGGCAAGCCCGGCTTCATTTAAATTGTCATTGCCATTTAATTATTGACTAACAGACATTTCTTTAAGCAAACGCGGCGCAGGCTCCACCTGCTCCATCATCCACAAAATGTAACGAATATCCACGTGGATACTCCGCTTCAAAGCAGGGTCAAATAGCCAGTTGGCGGCGACACTTTCGATATTGCCGTCGAATGCCAGACCGACCAGTTCGCCTCTCGAATTCAAGGTAGGTGAACCTGAATTGCCGCCGGTAATATCGGTATCGGTCATGAAGTTTACCGGCACCGAATTCAAGCCCTTCATTTCGCGATTACCGTATTTATTTTGCTTGATAGCCTGGAGCAGATTTTTCGAAGCATCGAACGGTTCGCTGTCGGTGGCTTTCGCGGCCAAGCCTTGCAAGGTGGTAAACGGCGAATAATTTACGCCATCTTGCGGCGAGTAACCGGTTACTTGACCAAAGGTGATGCGCAAGGTGCCATTGGCATCGGGATACGATGCCAAACCCTTGCTACGCTTATAATCGAGCACGCCCTGTAAAAATTGCGGGCGGTATTTCACATCATCACCGGAAACATCCTTTTCGTGTTTTTCGATTTCCAGAAAAGTCGGCATCAGGGTCACGGCCAATTTGATCATCGAATCATTGCTGTTTTCGAATTGTTTACGCGGCGCGTTCCACCACTTCAAGCGTTCCGCATGACTGGTCAATTTGGTATCGGCATAAAGAGCTTTAAGACTGCGATCAATATCGACCTGCGTGTTGCCACCCAGCCAGGCATCCAGTTCCGGCAAGCGCTCGGCTTTGGGCAAGGCGATGTATTGCTGCAACCAGTAATCCAGAATTTTGCGATCCATGCCCACGTCGAAACGCTTGTCGAAAGTATCGATACTGCCTTTCAGATTCGCCATATCGCGTTGTTGATATCCGGCTTCGCGCTCTGAATCGGACTTCTCGTTTTCTATCGAAATGCGATACAGCGTGCGGACAGTACTGGTCAGACCGGTCATGCCGCCCAATACCATATCGCGTGCCTGCATGGCCTTGCGGCGCTCCAGAACCTTCAACAATTCCCTATGCGCATTCAAGGCAGCTTCGCCTTTTTTGCCCTGCGTTGCCAGCCAGGCCAGCACTTGGGCTTCGTCGTCATACTTCTGCATGACCGAATCGGTTTTGTTGAAAGTATCCAGTTGGCCCTGATAATTTTTCATGGTATTCAACTGGCCGCGCAAGGTCGGCGCATATTTAATCTTGACGTCTTTGTCCTTGCTGCCGCCGGCTTCAATAATTGCGATTATGTTCTTGAAATTTTTCACGCGTTGCGGATAAAACCATTGCGCCGTGTTGGCAAATTCCGCGGCAAATGCATAACGTGCGGTACTGCCCGGATAGCCGGCAATCATGGCGAACTCGCCCTGCTTCAAACCATCGCTGCCGATTCGGAGGTATTGTTTCGGACGATACGGCACATTGTTTTTATCGTAAGCAACCGCTTCACCGGTCGGGCTAACGTAAGCACGCAAGAACGTAAAATCGCCGGTGTGGCGTGGCCACATCCAGTTGTCGATTTCGCTGCCGTAATTGCCGACCGAGCGCGGTGGCGCATAGACCAGACGAACATCCTTGATTTCACGTTGCTTGAAAATCCTGTATTGCAGACCACCAAAAAAGCGCGACATGCGGCAACGATAACCCGGAATTTTTTCACATTGGCCAATTAAGCGTTTTCCGACCGCCTCAATGGTTTTATCGCGAGTCTCGCCATCCATTGCATCATTCAATTGACTGGCGACATTGCTGGTGACATCGGTAATGGCTTCGGTGACGTAGACGCGGGCATTCGGGCCGCCGCTCAACTCATCGGCTTGCGTCGTTGCGTTGTAACCGGTTTCCAGCAGGTTTTTGTTTGGCGTGGAATTGAGCTGAATTTGACTGGTGGTGCAATGATGGTTGGTGATGATCAGGCCGTCGGGCGAAACGAAACTGGCGCTACAGCCAGGCAGATTGACGACAGCGCCCATTGGTTGACCGGCCAAATCTGCCAACTGTTTTGTATCAAGTTTCAGACCAGCTTTTTTAAGCGGTCCGGCAATTTCCGGCAACTGATCAGGCATCCACATGCCTTCTGCCGCCATGACCTGAAAACTCAATAATAAAAACGCACTTCCAATAATGCAGCGCATACGCAATCAATCCCCGTAATGTGACCTGCGATCGTATTACGCTGCGTTTAGCTTGCATGTATCCCAAAAGTCATGCTTATCTATCCCCGTAAGCTTCACAAAGGTAACCAACGATGCGCAAGATGCTCCTGATCGCTATCTCCTGCACGCCGATAATGGCGCAGGCCGACAACGGCACCAATTCGCTTGGCAGTTCCTTGGGCGGCATATGTACAGTGGCAATACCGGGCAATGAATTGTTTACTCGCTGCCAGGAATTTCTGGGCGCCAGCGACCCACAAGCCGCCATTCGTATCGCCGCCGGACAACGTCTGGAAGAGCTGCCTGGCCAGGGTCGTGCAAGCACCCGCAATCAGCAACAAGAACCCATCGCCTCTGAAGAGTTCGGCGATGGCTGGTCAATATTTTTAAGCGCCGATCTAGGCCGTCTGGACCGAAGCTTCAGCTTCAATGAAGCTGCATTTGATGGCAGCGCCGACAGTTTCACCGGTGGTCTGAATTATCAGCTCAACACGCATTTGCTTCTGGGCCTGGTGCTTAATCACACGCGCGAAACTCTGGATTTCGATGGTTCCAATAGTCGCAATAGTTCAAGCATGAACGGGGCTTTATTGACAGGCAGTTTCACGCCTGTCGATAACGTGAGTCTCGATGCCTACTACGGCCGTTTTTCCGGCGACAGCAGTAACTTGAGAAATATCGATTACAGCATTGAAGTAACGCCGGGTAATCCACAAAGTTTTTCATCGCAAGCATTTGCATCACCTGACATGAGCCGAAAAGTGGCTGGCATCAGTGGTTCCTGGTCGTGGAATAAAAATGCCTGGTCCGGCGGCATCAGCGCAGGTATGGATCAATCGAAAACCAAACTGGCTGCCTACACCGAATCCGGCGGTAATGGTTACGGCCTTGATGTCCCCGAACGAAACATCAAATCGCGAACCGGTTCGCTGAGCTTTTCGGTTTCCAGAACCTACTCGGTCGATTGGGGCGTCGTTATTCCTAATGCCCGCGTCGGTCTAAGAAGGGAATTTGATAATGCACAACGCCAGCTAGCCGTTCAGTTCACTCAGGACAGCAGCAATACTTCCATTGCCTTCGACACCTCCGACCCTGACCGGCAATGGGGTGAAATGGGGGTTGGCGTTAGTTTGGTGATGAAAAAAGGTCATCAGGCATTTTTCGAATACCGTCAACGGTTTGCCCATGATTTCCTGCAGGAACGCAGCCTGGCGCTGGGCTGGCGCATGGAATTTTAACGACGTCCATCTCACTACTGAAGCGTCTGGCATCCGCAGGCAGGCCCCTGTAATGCTTCAAAGGGTATAATGCGGCACGCTCAGAAGGTGCCCACAATGACTGCAATGATGAAAGCGCTGGTCAAACGCCATGCCGAAAAAGGTATCTGGATGGAACAGGTACCTGTCCCGACCCCGGGTCCAAACGAAGTTCTTATCAAGCTGGAAAAAACCGCCATCTGCGGGACTGATTTACATATTTACAAATGGGATGAATGGTCACAGCGCACCATTAAACCGGGACTGGTCATAGGCCATGAATTCGTCGGTCGGGTCGTCGAACTGGGTACCGGCGTTACCGGTTATAAAATCGGTGATCGTGTATCGGCCGAAGGCCATATCGTTTGCGGACATTGCCGCAACTGCCGCGCAGGTCGCCAACATTTATGCCCCAACACGGTGGGCATTGGTGTCAATCGCACCGGTGCATTTGCTGAATACATCGCGATGCCGGCTTCGAATTTATGGCCGATTCCCGATGGCATTTCTTCGGAACTGGCTTCTTTTTTTGATCCCTATGGAAATGCCGCACACTGCGCGCTGGAATTCGATGTCATCGGTGAAGATGTATTGATTACCGGTGCCGGGCCGATCGGTATTATTGCGGCAGGCATTTGCAAACATATTGGTGCACGCAATGTCGTGGTTACCGATGTCAACGATTATCGTTTAAAGCTGGCTGCCGACATGGGTGCCACACGCGTTGTCAATGTGTCGAAGCAATCACTGAAAGAGGTGATGAAAGATCTGCACATGGAAGGCTTCGATGTCGCACTGGAAATGAGCGGTAATCCGCAGGCATTCAACGACATGCTAGATTGCATGTATCACGGCGGCAAAGTCGCCCTGCTTGGCATACTTCCGAAAGGCGCCGGCATTGATTGGGACAAGGTAATTTTCAAAGGCCTGACCTTGCAAGGTATTTACGGCCGGAAAATGTATGAAACCTGGTACAAGATGACGCAGATGGTACTCACTGGCTTTCCGTTACAGAAAGTACTGACTCATCAAATTCACATTGATGATTTCCAGAAAGGTTTCGAACTGATGGAATCTGGCCAATGTGGAAAAGTGGTCTGCAGCTGGAATTAGTCTTATTTTTTTAGCCCATAAAAAACGGGACCGAAGCCCCGTTTTTTATTGTGCAATTTAAATCAACCGCCAACCGAGAAAGCCAATACAAACTGGTCGGACACTTTGCCGCTGATATTGGTATCGTAATAATTCACGCCGATATTTACCGGACCAAAATCGCGATTTACACCGAGAGTCCAATCATTGTAATTACCGCCGCCTTCAAAATCGGTATGGCCGAGACCGGCAGTCAGGTTAAAGCCGTTGCCGACTTCCCAGCTGCCACCAACACCAAGATAAAGCTGTGAAATATCGGCATTACCGTAGTTGTTGGTATAGCCGACAGTAAAGGTCAGCATTTCGCTATAGGTAACCACACCGATAAATTCGTTGTAATTGATATCGAAACCGTCGTTGCCACCCAAATAGCTGTAACGGGTTAAGTTCAGATCCAGATTCCAATCATCGTTCAAATCCACGTTGTAACCGACGTATAAATCAACCTCGAAATCATGTCCCAGTACCGGGCCATAATCGACATTCGAACCCCAGCCACCAATATAAAAACCGGAATCACCGAATTTGTAGTCAACACCGGCCTGCAATGCGGGATCGAAATCCGTCTGCGAAATACCGCGGAATACGTAATCGCTAACCAATGAGGCATTAAAGCTCAGATTGGACTCACTCGCATCTGCTGCCTTTTCTTCAGTTGGAGCTTCTTCGGCAGCTGGAGCGGCTTCTTCCGTGTCTTGAGCGAAGGCAAAAGTCGGTAACGCAAACAACGCAGCGGCTAGAGCCAGGGAAAGCTTGTTCGTCATGTTGATCTCCTGTTTTTTTAGATTTATGACTCGGTCTCGGGAAACTCGCTTGTATCGGTAGGGCCGCGATTCCAAGCACTCAAGAACACGGCTAACGATATATTAACCGGTGTTTGTAATATATATAGATACGTACCCGTATATTTACTCTAAAAAACCGGTAAAAAGTCGTAAAAATGTGATTTACCCTGACAAATTAAGACCGATAATGTTGGCCTCGCCTCATTCAACCCAATGAACCCATATGACCCAGACCGCAATTGCGCATTATTCCGAAGAACTCAAACAAATTCGCGAGCAGGGCCTGTTCAAATCCGAGCGAATTATTACCAGCCCGCAATCGTCGGAAATCGAGCTTGCCGACGGCCGAAAAGTCCTGAATTTCTGTGCCAACAATTATCTTGGCCTAGCTGACCATCCCGATATTATTGAAGCAGCCAAAGAAGCTTTGGATAGCCACGGTTTTGGCATGGCGTCTGTACGTTTCATTTGCGGCACCCAGGATCTTCACAAACAGCTCGAACAAACAATCGCCGATTTCTTTGGAAAAGAAGACAGCATTTTGTATGCCGCCTGTTTCGATGCCAACGGTGGTTTATTCGAACCTTTGTTGACCGAACAGGACGCGATTATTTCTGACTCGCTGAATCATGCATCCATTATTGACGGCGTACGTTTATGCAAAGCGCAGCGTTTCCGTTACGCCAACTGCGACATGAATGATCTGGAAGCACAACTGAAAGCCGCCGATGCCGCCGGTTGCCGCATCAAGATGATTACTACCGACGGTGTATTCTCGATGGATGGGTTTATCGCGCCACTCGATGAAATCTGTGCGTTGGCAAAAAAATATAACGCGCTTGTCCACATCGATGAATGTCATGCGACTGGCTTTCTGGGTGAACACGGTAAAGGCTCGGCCGAGGTAAAAGGCGTGCTTGATCAGATCGACATCATCACCGGCACACTCGGAAAAGCAATGGGTGGAGCCCTCGGTGGATTCACCACGGCCAAAAAAGAAGTGATCGAATTACTGCGCCAACGCTCGCGCCCCTATTTATTCTCCAATTCCTTACCACCGCATGTGGTCGCTGCAGGCATCAAGGCGTTTGACATGCTGGCAAGCGCTGGTGAATTACGTACTCGATTGCAGGAAAATACCCGCTATTTCCGCGAACGAATGTCGGCAGCCGGTTTTGATTTAAAACCCGGCGTGCACCCGATCGTTCCGGTCATGTTGTACGAGGCACCACTCGCACAAAAATTCGCCTCGCAATTACTGGAAGAAGGCGTTTATGTGATCGGATTTTTCTTCCCGGTCGTTGCAAAAGGACAGGCCAGAATTCGCACGCAAATGAGTGCTGCGCATACGCGCGAACAACTTGAGCGTACGGTTGCGGCATTTATCAAGGTCGGCAGGAATTTAGGCGTGATTCCGGCATAAGACTTTCGTGAACCCCACTACTCTGCAAGCACTTAAAACATTCCCAGAACAGCTGGAAGCGCATTACGCTGCCATTGCCGATGACTATAAGCATTGGGCGCCGGCGTCTTGGGACGGTATTCCCAGCGAACATTTCACGGCTATCGAACAGGTTTGTCATGTCCGTGATATTGAAATCGAGGGTTATCAGCTACGCATTCACCGCACCTTGAATGAAATAAATCCATTACTGGTTTCAATCGACAGTGAAAGCGTTGCGCTGGAACGATCCTACTGCGATGAAAATGTAGTCGAAGTATTTTCAACATTTAGACAGGCGCGCACAAATACGGTCACACTGATCGAAAATCTGTCCGATGATCAACTAGACCGCTCCGCCGTATTCGAAGGATATGGACCGGTGACCTTGCGTGGCTTGCTTCATTACCTTTGCAGTCACGACCAGCAACATTTGGCCGGACTACAATGGCTGCTCGGCAAGATTGAGGCTACGCGAATAAATCATGAGCAACACCTTTAAATATGCGCCTCCCGCTCCGCCGTAAATTCCTGCTCGCCATCCAGACCGATAACCAGGCAGTGCTGCAGGACAACATCTGGAATACCCGATGCCTGCACTGTCGTTCGCGCCTACAGGTACGTGATGATGGCGAAGCTTTGGGACACACGACTTTGGAGCATGTCGTCCCACAGGCATGGTTCGGTGAACGTGCAGCCAAAGCACTCACTGCGCGCGTCGGTGAACATGCCGACGACCCTCGCAATCTCGCACTCGCCTGTACACGCTGCAATCATGACAAAGGCAAAAGCCATGATGCGAATGGCCCCAATGATCTGCGTGCTGTCAAAGTCATTACCAGCTTGCTTGAGAAACGCATTTCAAGATGGCGCAACATAAACTTGATCGAATTGCCAAGCCTCTGACTTGATTCAGACTTGCGGCGTTACAATCAAACCCTACCCCATTCGTACAGGCCAATGATATGAACCAAAAAACCAAGTGCAAGACTTCGTTTTTATATTCAATTCCGGCGATCTTTTTTTTGCTATCTGTATCGTGTACACGACAAAATATAGCCTTGCCGTCCGACGTGGCAACAACCGATAAACCTGCTGCCCCCATCATCGCCAATCCGCCAACGACGAAACCTGCAGTCAGTCCTGTTGCTGAACCATCCTCTGTACCAACACCCGCACCGTCATCACAGAAAGACGAACTGGTAATCCTCAAGGCAGGCGAATCGGTAAAACTATCATCTTCGACAAGTCTGGATTATGTTCGCGTTGTCAGCGACAGCCGATGCCCGGTCGGTACGCAATGTATTTGGGCTGGTGAAATTACCATCGAACTGAAATTGCACTCCGGCTCGGATGAGAAAACGTTCACTTTGTCTGACCGAATGAAAAACACCACCCTTTTTGACATGCAAATCGAATTGCTTTCGATTGGCCGCGATAATGTTGCTTCATTGCGAGTAAACAAAATTTAAGCGACGCCGTCCTCACGGCAAAATTCTTGCGGCTGTTCTAAAAACTGAAGTTTCCTTGCGATGACAAAAACCGAAATGCTCTTCTTGTTCGCGTGTATTTTTTCCACCGTGGCATTGGTTTTTGCGGAATCGCGCCAATTAAAATCAGGCAAAGCCATATTCAAGTGCCTGGCCAGCACGGCGTTCGTTGCATTTGCGCTTGAATGCTCTGCCCTGTCTACTCGTTATGGTCAGCTGATCGTCGCTGCTCTTGTACTTAGCTGGATTGGTGACATGCTGCTCCTGTCGCAGAAAAGTAAATTTTTCCTTTCAGGCATTGCGGCTTTTCTGTTTGCCCATGTGGTTTTTGCGATTTCTTTCGCATCCCGTCCGCTGGATTTTTTCGGCCTGGTAATTGCGTTGATCGCAATGAGTATTTTCGGCTGGCTTACATTGCGCTGGCTATGGCCTTACCTGTCGGGTTTTTATAAATTTGCGGTTTCTACGTACATCACAGCAATTGCATTGATGTGCTCTCTGGCAATTTCGGCCAGCATCGGCTCGAACTATGGCCTGTATGCCTTGGGCGCATTGATATTCGCCGCTTCGGATATTTCGGTTGCACGGGATCGCTTCGTGAAACGAGGCTTTATCAACAGAGCCTGGGGATTACCTTTTTACTATTCGGCCCAGCTCATACTTGCCTGGACAGTCACGCACTGAATCTAGTGCGATGCTTCATCAGGACAAAACGGCAGTCTCATCAGTATCGAGCAATCGCCACTTCCCTTTTGGTAATTCGCCGAGTTTCAAATCACCGATTTGGATCCGGATTAATCGCAGAACATCGATATTCACATCGGCAAGGATCTTGCGAATCTGCCGATTTTTTCCTTCATCGAGAATAATTTCCAGCCAGGCATTTTTTTTACCTTCGCGTAAAACCACGACTTTTTTCATTGCATGCAGCTCGCCATCGACCAAGACACCCTGTCGCATATTTTCAAGCTCACTGGAATTCGGCACACGATTGATTTGCACATGATAGGTTTTATCCAGACCCGATTCCGGCGACGTAATCCTTGCTGCCCAGGCAGTGTCATTAGTGAATAGCAGCAGGCCCTCGCTGGCTTTATCCAAACGCCCGACCGGTGCCAACCAGGGCAAGTCGGCTCCATCAAAGCAGCGATATACCGTGTCCCGACCTTTTTCATCGTTTGTCGTTGTAACTAAACCACGCGGTTTATTTAATATCAGGTAGATATTTTCGACGAGCTTTTCATTTAGTCCATCGACACTGACTCGGTCGCGTTCCTGCACCACAGGGAACTCTGGATCTCGTACGACTCGACCATTAACCGAGACGCGCCCCTCGCGCACCCACGTAGCGGCCTGCGTGCGCGAAGCCAGACCCTGCTTAGACAGGATTCTGGCAACGCCAAAACGCTTTACCGGACTTTCTTTCATCGACATAGGATGACGCATGGTAGCGAAATTCGCTACGCTGGATTTACATTTGCATCCAATCCTTCGATGGCATGCGTATTAATCAATATGATTTGGCGATCCGTCTAAATGCTGGTACAAAATGGAACAACGTTTCACCTTGATGTGAAATCGAAATGAAACCGTGCTTAGTTCACCCACCAATCACCCTTTCTATCGCAAAATTATCGTATGACTTCAACTTCTGCAGAGCCTGACAAACGTTCGCTTTTCCGCCGTGGCATGGTCGCCTTTATTCGCTGGTTCGATACCTCGGCGAGTATAGAAACCAGCGAAGCAGACCCTGATGCCAATGACTGGTTGCGGGTAATCCCTTTCATCGCCATGCACCTGGCCTGTGTTGCGATCATTTGGGTTGGCTTTTCGTGGTTCGCCGTCTGCGTGGCATTGGCCCTGTATGCGATTCGGATGTTTGCGATAACTGGTTTTTATCATCGTTATTTTTCGCACAAGGCATTCCGCACATCGCGGCCGGTGCAATTCTTGTTTGCGGCCGTAGGCGCCGCGAGTGTGCAACGCGGACCATTATGGTGGGCGGCGCATCATCGCCACCATCATCGCCATGCCGACACCGAGCAAGATATGCATTCGCCACGCCACGGCTTTTTTCGCAGCCATATGGGCTGGTTCCTGACCAAACGCGGCTTCGCCACCAATCTGGCCAATATTCCTGATCTGGCGAAATTCCCGGAATTACGCTATCTCGATCGCTTCGATGTCGTGGTGCCGGTTATTCTTGCCCTTGCACTATTTTCTCTTGGCAGCTTGCTGGAAGCACAAGCGCCGCAATTGCATACCAACGGCTGGCAACTTTTGGTTTGGGGCTTTTTCGTTTCAACCATTGTGTTATTCCATGCAACGGTAACGATCAACTCCTTAGCCCATCGTTGGGGAACACGCCGCTACAAGACCAATGACGATAGCCGC
>JBDTTC010000062.1:0-8178 GCA_039930825.1 Arenimonas sp. | reverse complement strand
CTTTGCATACGCTAGGTGAAATTGTCGATTATCTGCAAAGCCAACAACAAATCGAAAAGCCACAAATCGGCGCTGCGAAAATAACAACATTGACGCCAGCAATCGATATCAACGCACTCATGCTGCAAGTGGTCGCAGAGAAAACCGGTTATCCGGTCGATATGCTGAAGCTCGATATGGATCTGGAAGGTGATCTCGGCATCGATTCGATCAAACGTGTGGAAATTCTTGCTGCCGTCGATGAACGTGCACCGGGTTTGCCCAAACTTGATCGCAATGCCATGAGCGCGTTGCATACGCTAGGCGAAATTGTTGGCTATCTAGAAAACTCTCAAACTGTCAGCGTGACAGTAACTCCCGAAGTAACAATTTCAACGCCGACGCCAATCAATTCGCGACTTGCTTTAGGTCGCTATATTCTCGAACGCATAGCAGCACCGGCCACGGGCATGGCACAGCCAGGCTTACGCGATAACACCTTGTGGATTATTGGCGAGGATACTATTGGCACACATTTGATGACGCGACTACAGGCAAATGGCATTCATGCCGAGCTTGCGAAACAACTACCGGATGATGCAAGCGCCTGTCTTTATCTTGGCGGATTACGCGAGCTGACGGACGACACGCAAGCCACCGTAATCAATCGCGAAGCTTTTGCTTTGGCTCGGAAATTAGCGAAGAAATTGGAGTCATCATCCGGTCTGTTTATTACCGTGCAAGACACCGGTGGTTCATTCGGTTTAAGCGCTATGGATTCTCGCCGTGCCTGGCTTTCCGGTTTGCCGGCGCTAGTAAAAACAGCGGCGTTGGAATGGCCTAAAGCAACACTGAAGGCAATCGATCTTGAACGCGGAACGCGTACACCCGAACAATTGGCAGATGCACTCGCAGATGAATTGCTTGAAGGCGGCGGCGAAGTAGAAGTGGCATTGCCAGCCGATGGAGCTCGCTACACGCTACGCAGCATTTCTGAGTCAGTGACAAAAGGGCAGCCAGTGATTCTTGCTGGTGATGTAGTGCTAGTTTCGGGCGGTGCCCGCGGCGTTACCTCGGCTTGCATCATTGAATGGGCAAAAACTTGTGCGGCGCGTTTTGTTTTGCTCGGACGCACTGCATTGGTTGATGAACCCAGTATTTGCAATGGCATCACTGATGAAGCCGGGCTCAAACGCGTATTGCTGGAACAGGCACGCTCGCTCGGACAATCACCAACGCCAACCGAACTCCTGTCCCGTGTGCGTGAAGTTCAAGGCAATCGGGAAATTCGTCGAAACCTTGCCGCTATCAATGCTAACGGTGCGCAAGCACGTTATGAAAGTGTAGATGTTGCAGATGCGTCGGCATTGCAAACGCTGTTGACTAATATACGTAACGAATGGGGTCCGATCCGCGGCCTCGTTCATGCCGCTGGTGTATTGGCCGACAAACGCATTTCGGAAAAAACCGACGCGCAATTCGATCAAGTCTTCAACACCAAAATCGAAGGTTTACGCGCTTTACTTGCAGCGACACAAAGTGATCCACTTAAATTGCTCTGCGTGTTTTCCTCGGTATCGGCACGCTGTGGCAACACCGGACAAGCCGACTACGCGATGGCGAATGAAGTGCTTGCAAAAGTTGCCAGTGCTCAAGCGCGTCAGAACCCTGAGTTGCTGGTTAAATCATTGGGCTGGGGACCATGGGAAAGTGGCATGGTCACGCCACATTTACGTGAACGTTTTGCCGCACTGGGCGTACCAATGATTCCCTTGGCGGAAGGTGCACGAATGTTCGCCGCTGAAATGTCGGATGCTCAACGCAATCAAGTCGAACTGGTACTCGGTGGCGAGCCACGACCTGAAGCACTTTTGTTCGATGGTGCCAGTGAACGCGTACAGACTCTGGAAATCAATGTGGCTCGAAAAAGTCATGCCTATCTTGATGGTCACGCGATTCACGGCCAGCCAGTGCTGCCTTTGGTATTGGCTGCCGAATGGTTGACACGTGCAGCGCGTAGTTTTCGTCCAGGCTTGCCCTTGGCATCCTTGCATGATGTGAAAGTACTGAAAGGAATTCGCCTCGCCAAGTTTGAGAACGGCGGCGACTATTTTCGCATTCAGGCCACACCATTCCCGAGCGAGCAGGGTGCGCAAATGCATATGCAAATTCGCGATGCAGCAGGCAATCTTAATTACAGTGCACGCATTGAATTATTACCCGAAGCCAATCTCGTCGAGCAGGCACACGACAGCTTGTCACTGGAACCCTGGGCGGGTGAGCCTATCTATCAGGACTTGTTGTTTCATCGCGGCTCGTTCGAATTAATCGAACGACTCGATGGCATCAGCGATCACGGCATCTCGGCGAGTCTGCGTGGCGTTTCAATGGCAGGCTGGAATAACGAGGGCTGGCAATTGGATGTCGCCGCGCTCGATGCCGGATTGCAGATGGCAGTGTTGTTTGGTCAACGCATGCTCGGCGGCCCGAATCTACCGACTGGTATTGACCAGATTCGCGCCTTCGGTTCACCACCGAGTAACGGCATGCTCAATGCGACGGCATTTCGACGCAAGCTTGGTAATTCGGCCATGACCACGGACATTTTGTTTACCGACGATAGCGGCCGACGCGTCGCGGAGTTGTTGGGCGTGCATAACCACAGTCTGGCTTGATGAGCATGAAGTTTTCGCCCATCGCGATCGTTGGACGCGCCTGTGTGCTTCCCGGCGCATTGAGTCCTGCCGAACTTTGGCAGGCAGTTGCAGAAGCTCGTGATTTGATTGGACCGGTGCCGAAAGGACGTTGGCAACTAGATGCCGATCAGGCTTTGTGTGCTGCCGATCAAGCACAAGCAGACCGTACCTGGTCTGATCGCGGCGGTTATGTGCACGGCTTTGAACAAGTCTGGAACCCGAACGGATTTGCCATCGCGCCACAAGCACTCGAAGGACTCGATCCGCTGGTGGCCTGGACACTGCATTGCGCTCGTGAAGCGCGCAATGAATGTCGTTTCAATGCACAAACACGCACTGGTGCGATCTTTGGCAACCTCGGTTTTCCATCGCAAAAAATGGCGGCGTTTGCACATGGCGTGTGGAGCGGCGAAGAAGAGCTTGATCCTCGCAATCGATTTATGAGTTCAGCGACTGCTGAAATTTTGCAACAAGCTATGGCGCTCAATGCCGGCAGTCATTGTCTGGATGCAGCCTGCGCCAGCTCGCTGTATGCCATCAAACTGGCCTGCGATCGCTTGCAGGAACATTCAGCCGATTTAATGTTGGCCGGAGCGGTGCAGGGCGCGGATGATCTTTTTCTGCATATCGGTTTTTGTGCGCTCAATGCACTCAGTCGCACTGGTCAATCGCGACCGTTTCATGCCGATGCCGACGGCCTGATTCCGGCAGAAGGTGCGGCCTTCGTTGCACTCAAACGTCTGGATGATGCCCGTCGTGATGGTGACACTATTTACGGCGTGATTCGCGGCATCGGTTTATCCAATGATGGCCGAGGCAAAGGCTTGTTGGCACCGGCCGAGGAAGGCCAACAGCGTGCGATGCGTGCGGCTTATCTCGCAGCAAATTTGAGCCCGTCACAAGTGAGCTTGCTCGAATGCCACGCTACCGGCACACCGGTTGGCGATGCTACTGAGCTAGCCAGCAGTGCAGCTATTTTTTCCGAGTGTGATGCATTACCCATCGGTTCGCTGAAATCCAATCTAGGTCATTTGATCACTACCGCAGGCGCAGCCGGTTTGATCAAAGTTCTCGAAGCAATGCGTGCCGAACAACGGCCACCCACTCTGCACGTCGATAAACCAACAGCCGCATTGACCGACAAGCCGTTCCGTCTTCTGCAGCAACTCGAACTGTGGCCGAGTAACGGCGCTCGGATCGCTGCGATTTCCGCTTTTGGTTTCGGCGGAAACAACGCTCACCTGATTGTTTCGGAAGACGATCACGAGCTTAAAGATTTAACGAATACAAACAAATCAGTGCCACTGGCAATTGTCGGACTCGGCGCGATGGTGAGCACGGCCGGAACGCGAGACGCATTTCGTGAAGCTTTATTTTCCGGAAAGTATTTGCTCGACGAAAACGGCGAAGGTCGCATGAGCGAAATCGATCTTGATCTTGAAGGTCTTCGCTTTCCGCCGCGTGATTTGGCACAGGCTTTGCCGCAGCAATTGGCGATCTTGCAATCCAGTCGTGAGGCACTCGCTGATACTCGATCCTTGCCGCGTGAACGCACTGGCGTTTTCATCGGCATGGAACCCGATCCGGAGGTAGCGCGTTACGGTACGCGCTGGCGCTTGGCACAATCGGATAGTGATCCACGCCAACTCAACGCTGCACGCAACTCAGTTGTACCGGCGTTGGAATCGGCAGCCGTGCTGGGCACGATGCCCAATATCCCGGCGAATCGTTTAAGTTCGCAATTTGATTTCGGTGGTCCTGCATTCACCGTGCAATCGGGCAGTGATTCGGGTTTGACTGCCTTGCGAATTGCAGCCGGTGCTTTGGCGCGTGGCGAACTCGATGCCGCACTCGTCGGTGCAGTGGATTTCGGTTGCGAACCCGTCAATCGATCCGCCAGCACGCAAACGCCAGGTGATGCGGCCATTAGTCTGGTAATCAAGCGATTAGATGATGCAGAACGCGACGGCGACCAAATCTATGCGCGCATTGATTCGGTGATTGGCGACTCGAAACACTCACTCTTAATATCACCTGATTTGAACGCACGTTTTGGCCATGCCGGCGCAGCGCAGGGTTTGATGCAGCTCGCTGCCACCGCGCTTTGTCTGCAACAACATTGCGATGTCGATGGCGAACCTGCCATCGAAAACCAAACATATATTTTTCCAGATCAGGCAATGCCATTACGTCTTTGCAGCACGACGGCGCAAGCAAGAAGTGTTCGTTCAACCGCCGCACGCTTGCGTTGTTTTTCCGGTATCGATAAATCCGCCGTCATCAAGACACTGCTTGAAGGTAAAGAAAGTGTAGAAGGCTCTGTGCGTTTGGTACTTGTCTGCGAAGACTCGCGTTTTGAAGACACTCGCTCACGTGCACTCTCGCATCTGCAACACGGAACACCGGCGGGCAGTGGCGTGCATTTTTGCGAACGGCCGATGGTTGGGGAAATCGCTTTCATCTTTGCCGGTGCCGGAGCTTCCTACCACGGCATGGGTCGAGAATTACTACAACATTTTCCGCAATTGCGTGAACATTTAAAGCAACGTAGCCGTCGCTTGCCGGCCGCGATGGCTTGGGCATTAAGCAATACAAATCAACAACCGACTGCACTCGAACAACTCTGGGGCGCCTCGGCATTATCGCAATTGCATCTCGAATTCAGTCAGGACTTACTCGGACTGAAAGCCAATGCTTTTATGGGCTACTCGTCCGGCGAAACCAATGCCTTGGTTGCCAGTGGCGCGTGGCAAGATCCCGATGCTTTGATGGACGAGATGGAAACTTCCGGCTTAGTCACCGAATTATTGGGCGGCCAATTTACTGCCGTTGCCAAGGCGTGGAATCGGCCCGTGCAATGGGCGAGCTGGACTGTACTGGCCGCTTTGTCTGATATAAAAGCGGCGCTGATCGATATACCGAACGTGCATATCGCCATCATCAATGGTGAAAATGATTGTCTGATTGCCGGTGATGAAGTCGGTTGTGCAAAGTTTGTGGCACGCATTGGTGAGAGCCGTTGCCTGCGTTTGGTTTATCCGCTTGCCGTGCACGTACCGGAGGTCGCTGAAGTGGCACCGGCCTGGCTTGAATTACATCGTCGGAAAACATTTGCCCCAAGTGCTCGCGTGTATTCGAATGCGTTTGGTGCTGCGTATGATCCGGATCGCGAAACCTGTGCGCGTGCCATTCTCGAGCAAGCCGATCGCACACTCGATCTGCGTCCCGCCGTCTTGGCTGCCTGGAATGATGGCGTCCGCATCTTCATCGAACATGGCCCTGCAGGTGCTTACGGGCGTGCCATTCGAAATATTCTCGGAGAGCGCGAAGCCTTGGTGGTGAGTCTGGATCGCAAGGGGCAGGGCATTGAAGCAACCATGAATGCAGTCGCTGCATTACTCGCCGCCGGAGTGCCGATTCGGCACGATATTTTTGAAGCCTCCTCAAGCGATCACGCGATCAAAGCATCGGGTCGTCATCAACAATTTCCAGCGCACGCTGCACCCGTGGTGTTGCCAACCAAACAAAATGAAATCTCAAACATGCAAACGATGATCTCGGCACCACGGCTGCCATCGGTATTGGAAGACAGTAGTCATACGACGCTCGCAGCACTCAATGCACACAAACCAATTATCGAAATCGCTGAGCAACAAGTAGTTGCCAATTCTCAAAGCGCGCTTCCGGTGTCATCGCCAAAATCTGTTCCTGCCGTTGCGCAGGCCAATGGGACAAACTTGTCTTTGCTGACAAATTACCAGTCGCAGATATCACGTCTGGCACAAGTGCAAAGCGAATTCGCCGAACGTCAAGCGCAAGTACATCAACGTTTTATGGCGTTGGGTCAAGCTTCGATGAATCATTTGCTTCAGGCTGTGTCGCTTTCTTCAGGCAGATCCGTTGAAGTGGCTCCTGCTGTTTTCTCGACGCCATCAGCTCCGGTAGTTTTACGCAGCGTTACTCCGGTTGTTCCTGAAGTGAAAATGCTTCAGCCCAGTATCGTTGAAACGATTATTTCCAAACCGTTACCTGCCATTGCGCAGCCTGAAGAAACAAGCTCGAATGTCATTCGTGTTCAGCGTACACCGATCGGCCCAAGCTTTAATCGCGAACAATTGCTGGTGCATTCCAATGGTGACATCTCCAAATTATTCGGGGAAAAATTCATCGCGCAATCGCAGTATTTTCGTCAAGTGCGTATGCCAAAACCTCCACTCTTGCTTGCTGATCGCGTAGTGGGTCTTGCCGCCCAACCCGACAGCATGGGCACGGGCATTATCTGGACCGAGACCGATGTTAACTGGAATAGTTGGTATTTAAATCATGGCTACATGCCCGCCGGTATTTTGATTGAGGCCGGGCAGGCTGATCTGATGTTGATCTCGTATTTGGGCGTCGATAAATACAATCGCAGCGATCGTGTGTATCGTTTGCTCGGCTGCGAATTAACCTACCACGGCGATTTACCGAGGGCAGGCGACACACTGCGTTTTGAAATTGAACTCGATAGTCATGCGGCACAAGACGATGTGCGCCTGATGTTTTTCCATTACGACTGCCTCAATGGTGATCGTCCCCAATTGTCGGTGAGCAAGGGCCAAGCAGGATTTTTTACGGATGCCGAACTGGCAGAATCTGCCGGTTGCCTTTGGAGCCCTGAGCAACAAGCGATTGTCGAAAACCCACGACTTGATCCGCCCGCTGTAGCAAATGTGCCGAAGCAATTACAAAAACAACAACTACCGTCATTGGCTGCCGGTGATGCGTTCGCCTGCTTTGGTGAAGGTTTTGAATTGGCCCAAACACATACGCGCACGCCAGGTTTGCAAGCCGATACGATGTTATTGCTTGATCGCGTCAGCGAGCTAGACAAAGTCGGTGGAGCATGGGGACGCGGGTATTTGCGAGCCGAACTCGACATCAATCCATCGCAATGGTTTTTTGATGGCCACTTCAAGAACGATCCATGCATGCCCGGCACCTTGATGTTTGAAGGCTGCCTGCAGGCCATGTCGGTCTATCTAGCGGCAATGGGTTACACCTTGGTACGCGATGGTTGGCGCTTTCAACCCGTGCCGGAAATTCCCTATCAATTGCAATGTCGCGGCCAGGTAACACCCTCATCGCGTTTGCTGGTGACTGAAGTCTTTGTTGAAGAAATCATTGCCGGACCGATCCCGACTGTTTATGCCGACTTGTTGTGTACGGTCGATGGACTGAAAGCTTTCCACGCACGCCGTGTCGCTTTGCAATTAGTACCAGACTGGCCATTGCGTGCATTGCCTGACTTGCTTGAAAACGCCGATAAAGATTTGCTGCCGGTGGCGGTAGTGGATGGTTTTCGCTTCGATCAAAAAAGTCTGCTGGCCTGTGCCATCGGCAGACCTTCCGATGCCTTCGGGCCGATGTACCGACGCTTTGATGGAACCCAGCGGGTCGCACGTCTGCCAAGTCCACCGTATTTATTCATGAGCCGCATCAGCGAAATTCATGGGCCGATCGG
>JBDTTC010000061.1:0-2025 GCA_039930825.1 Arenimonas sp. | reverse complement strand
GCGGGAGCGGCGTAAGCCGCTCCCGCGCTTGTATTTCTTAAATCAAACCTTCCGCTTTCAATGCGGCCTGTACTGCAGGGCGTTCAAACATCATCGCCGCATGCGCCGCCAATTTAGGCCACTGATTGATATCAATCTTGAAAATTTTCAGCCAGCCGGTAACTGTGAATAGGTAAGCATCCGCGACACTGTATTGGTTATTGACGGCGAACTTGTCGTCGCCCAATTGATCACTAAACGTGTTCAGACGAGCATCAATGCGGCCAATCACCGCCTGCTTGGCTTCATCGCTCAGAGTCGGGTTAAACAAGCCACCAATCATTTTGTGCAGTTCTGAATTGATGAAGGTCAGCATTGATTGAAGCTTGTAGCGCTCGAAACTGCCATTGACCGGCACCAGTTTCGATTCCGGAGATTGGTCGGCAAGATATTGCAAGATCGCAACGCCTTCATTAAGGACAACACCATTATCAAGTTTGATTGATGGCACATAACCGTAGGGATTGATCTTGGTAAAGTCTTCACCGTCTTGTGTGGTTTTGGCTCTCAAGTCGACTTTGGAGGTATCGAAAGGCTGGCCTATTTCCTGCAACACGATGTGCGTAGCCAATGAACATGCGCCTGGTGAGTAATATAGTTTCATTTTATATATGTCCTGAGGATGTGTTTGTTATGATGAGGCTCTTACGCGGTTTTTCAAGTAGCCAAATTTGATTCGTTGCGTTTCATTCTCTGCCATTAACCCCGTAATCCCGATCCAGAAGCTTATGCAACCGAAAAAAATTGCCATATTGTTCCATGAGCGAGATACCTTGCGACGAGTCAGTCGCTATGTATTGCACGGACTCGCGGAGCATTGGAAATCGGATGGCCATGAAGTCGATTACCTGTTTGGTACGAAGGAATTCAGAGCGGCGGATTTGATCCTGATCCATGTGGACTTGTCGATAGTGCCCGATTCTTACCTGGCATTTGCTCAGCGGTATCCGATCGTGCTGAATGGAAAAATCCGCGATATTCGAAAATCCACCTATAGCAAACAACTTTTGCACAAGGGTGACAGTTATGAAGGTCCTGTTTTCGTGAAATCTGACCTGAATTTCTCAGGTGGCCCGGAGCGAAACTTCAACCCGTCAGTCAAGCAACTGTTTTCGGATATTGCCTCCCGCTTTTCGAACAAACCGAAAATGCGAAAGGTCGCGGACTATCGGGTATTCAATAATCTTTCCGAAGTGCCAGAAGCTTATTTTTCGATGACCGATGTCGTCATCGAAAAATTCCTGCCTGAAATGGATAACGGTCGTTTTGTGGTTCGCAACTACCAATTTCTCGGCGATCGGGGCACAGCAACCAAAGTTATCGGCAGCTCTCCGATGGTAAAAAGCCGCACGGAAATCGAGAGCATTGAAATTGAACCCGATCCGGAAATAGTTGCCATTCGCCATGCGATGAATTTCGATTATGGCAAATTTGATTATGTGCTCCGTGATGGCAAAGTCGTTTTATTCGATGCCAACAAAACAACCGGATCACACACAAAGGGAATATCGCCACAACTTCAAGCCATGCGGAAATATCGTGCGGAAGGATTGTACTGGTATTTCAAGAACCGCTAGATTACAGCTTGCTCCCAAACGCACATAGCATTTCCTGTGCAATGCTGGCGCCTGCCAGCGCTGTAATTTCACTAACATCGAACGGCGGCGCTACTTCCACGACATCCATGCCAATGATGTCCAGGCCTGCCAAGCCACGAATCAATTGCAAGCCGGTATGCGTGCTAAAGCCTCCGACTACCGGCGTACCAGTTCCCGGTGCATAGCTCGGATCTAGAAAATCGATATCGAAACTGACATAGCATTTTGTTTTTCCGACACGCTCGACAATTGCCTGAATGCAGGCATCAACACCGTGCTTGTGCAGCCAGCGCGCATCAAGAACCTGATAGCCATGGGTCTCGGAATTAAAAGTACGCATTCCGATTTGAATGGAAGTATTGACATCAACAATGCCTTCCTTGGCCGC